>JAKAGH010000222.1 GCA_021817645.1 Deltaproteobacteria bacterium | reverse complement strand
AATCTTTAAATTATGAGGCAATTTCTAGATCACGATCTCAAGAGCAGCAGAGTCATCGCTCCGGCCATCGGTGAAGAAAAGGGTGGGTTTATCCCTTTGCCTTTGCGCGACGTGAGGCCGGATGTGGAGATTCCCTTTGAGGCCTTAATTAAGGTCAAGACCAAAGGGGAGACGGAGCCCCGGTTTATCCCGGCCTGCCCCCAGGGGGAAGTATTTAAAGGGGAATGGCTGCAAAAACTTCAGGCCCTGGAGATCCAGTGGCTTTACTACTCCCAGGACGATGAATTAAGGGTTCTGGAATACCTGGATCATTGCCTGGAGAAAGTTTTGCCGGATGATGACCGGGGACCTGAGGAGAAGGTCAATCTCCTCTATGACACCACGCTGATCTTTGTCCGCAACTTCTTTTCCGCCGAAGAGATGGGCTCGGCGCCCCAGATGTTCAGAGCCCTGCGCCTGATTGACAATATGTTTGACCTGATGAAAGGCGGGGTTGATTATTATCGCTCCATCCTGGATATCCGGCGTCACGGCCACGTCCTTTACAACCATTGCATCAATGTCTGCTTCCTGGGGCTGGCCTTTGTCAGTTTCATGGGCTGGGACGCCAAGAAGGCCCAAGACTTCGGCCTGGGAGCCATGCTCCATGACATCGGCCTCATCCATCTCAAACCGGAGTTAGTCGACAAGCATGCCCGAAAGTCGGCCCTCAGGCCCACGGACTCCCACCCGGCCTTGGGATACAAGATGCTTTCCAACATGCCCGGGCTGCGGCGGGAAGTCAGATACATGGCCCTGCAGCATCATGAAAACGGGGATGGCTCCGGGTATCCCGGGGGCTTGAAAATCAACGCCATTGATCCCTGGGCCCGGGTCCTGAGGATTCTGGACCACTATGATACCCTGACCGGCGGCGGCGCCGATAAACGTCCCGTGTCCTCCAAAGAGGCGTTGCGGGAGATGGCCGCCCTTCAGGAGAGAAAAACCTTTGACCTGAATTATTTTATGAATTTTATTAAATTTATCGGCAAGACCTAAGACAGTTTTCCGTTTTCAGTTTTCTGTTAAAAGAAAAGGGGCGCAAGGTTTATCCTGTGCCCCTTTAGCTTTTTAGCGATTTTCCACACTGCTCATTATATGGGTAAGATATTTATTATCCAGAATCTTTTGACGGAAAACAGAAAACCATCTTTCAAACAAAGACCAAAGGCGGGTTCTCCGGTTTGCGGGCCACGATTTCCCCGATCACAAAGGCCTGTTCGTGGAGGCCCTGGAGGCGCAATAACACGTCCGCCACCAGATCCTCGGCCACCACCATCACCATGCCGATGCCGTTATTGAAGGTCCGGAGCATTTCCTCGTCAGAAATATTGCCCTTCTCTTGCAGAAAGTGAAAAATCGGGGGCACGGGCCAGCTCTGCCGCTGCAGCACCGCCTGGCAGGACTTGGGCAGGATACGGGGCAGATTCTGAGTCAGGCCGCCGCCGGTGATATGGGCGAGACCGCTCAAGGGAAAATCCCGCAGCAGATTGAGCACGGGCTCCACGTAAATCCGGGTGGGTTTGAGAAGTTCTTCCCCCAAAGGACCGCCCAGCTCCGGGATATAATCCATGATCCGATATCCCCGGTTCTCGAAAAAGACCTTGCGCACCAGGGAAAAGCCGTTGGAGTGCAGGCCGTTGGAGGCGATGCCGATCAGGCGGTGGCCCACGGCGATGTCCGAACCGTCGATGATCTGGCCCCGGTCCACCACGCCCACCACAAACCCGGCCAGATCGTAGTCCCCGGCTTTATAGAGGCCCGGCATCTCCGCGGTTTCCCCCCCGATCAAGGAGCAGCGGGCCTGGAGGCAGCCATTGGTGACGCCTTCCAGGATCTGGGCGCCGACCTGGGGCGAGAGCTGGCCCATGGCCAAATAGTCCAGGAAAAACAGAGGTGTGGCCCCGTGGACAATGATGTCATTGACGCACATGGCCACCAGATCGATGCCGATGGTGTGGTGGCGGTCCATGAGCACGGCCACCATGATCTTGGTGCCCACGCCATCAGTGGCGGAAACCAGCACCGGGTCATGGTATTTTTGGACGTCAAGGTGAAACATGCCGCCGAAACCGCCGATTTCCCCCAGAACGCCGGTGCGGAAAGTGGATTTGACTAAGGGCCGAATCTTCTCAATAAAGGCTTCGGCCTTATCGATATCGACGCCTGAATCGCGATAAGTGGTGGCATCCATGCCCTTTTGTCTCCCCCCAAGAGGCTTCAGGGCCCCAGGATTATTTGTGAGTTTTGTCCAGAAAGAGCTGGCCGAAATTTTGGCTGTGGCATTTGGAGCAGGTCTGCGGGGCCGCGCCCTCGGCGGTGAGAGCGGCTTCACGATGGCCACAGAAGCGGCACTCCAGGAACTGGCCCACCAGCCGGTAATCCCCCCCCTCGATGCGGATGGCCTTGCCATGGGCCAAGGCATCGGCCACGGTCCGGTGGGCCCGGGCCAGCATGCGGGTCACCGTCGGCCGGGAAACCTGCATCTGCTTGGCCACTTCTTCCTGGCTCAGTCCTAAATAGTCCGACAGGCGCATGGCCTCCATTTCGTCAACGGTGATCACCGCCTGCTCCAGGCCCGCAAGTGGAACCCCCTGGGGCTTGAAAAAGGTCGCTCCCGGCTCCATCTTTACCCAACGGCACTTTTTAGGTCTGGCCATTACTCCCTGTCCCCAATCGGTTATGTACCTATTTTTAAAACTGGAACCGGGTCCTGTCAAGGGAATAAACCCGAAACGAGGCGGACGCACCATCAGCCATTGACGAAACCCGGAAAGCATCATATCTTGTGACAGTACTTCCGGGAGTTGGAATAATGATAACTGCACAGCAATATTACGCCCAGGTGGAGGAATGCGCCGCGTTTCTGAGCCGCGAATGGACCACCCCCCCCGCCTGGGGCATCATCCTGGGAACCGGCATGGGGCTCCTGGCGGAAAGCATGGAAGTGGCAGGCAGCCTGCCCTATGCGGAACTGCCCCATTACCCCCGGGCCACCAGTCCCAGCCACCGGGGCCGCCTGAGCTATGGCCGCTTAGCCGGCAGCCAGACGCTCCTGTGCCAGGGACGGCTCCATGCTTATGAAGGCTACTCTCTGCGCCAGGTGACTTTTCCGGTGCGGGTCATGGCTGCCCTGGGCATCAAAAAACTGATCCTCACCAATGCCGCAGGCGGACTCCGGCCGCTTTTCCGGGCCGGAGAATTGATGCTGATCCGGGACCACATCAACCTGTTGGGGGACAGCCCCCTGACCGGAGAGAATATCGACGCCTGGGGGCCGCGGTTTCCGGATTTAAGCCGGGTTTATGACCGCAGCCTGATGCAGACAGCGGAAGAAGTGGCCCTGAAGCAGGGTCTGATCCTGCGGCAGGGGGTGTACGTGGCGGTAAAAGGCCCTCATCTGGAGACGCCGGCGGAGACCCGCTTTCTCAGACAGATCGGCGCGGACGCGGTGGGGATGTCCACCGTGCCCGAAGCCATCTGTGCGGTGCATGCCGGCCTGCAAGTCTTGGGCGTTTCCGTGCTCAGCAACATTAATCTTCCGGATGCCATGGCCCCCACCTCCCTGGAGGAGATTGTGGCCACGGTGGCCCGGGCCGAACCCCAACTCGTGCAGCTGCTTTTGGGGATTATGGAGCAGACCGCGGCCACAGCACCGGCTTAACTCTTTTTCTTCCGGGATTTCCGGGAGGCCTTAACGCTCTTCGGAGTCTCTGGAGTTGCAGCCGGCAGAGGTGATTCCGGGGTCGGCGTAGCTTTAAGAAGTCGAGAGGGTTTCGTCGCGGCCGCGCCCGCGGGTGCGAGCACATAGACCCGCTGCTCCTGGGGCAGATTATCCAGGGGTAGTCCACAATTGGCACAGGCCTTCAAAAATAAGGGATTATGCGTTTGGCATTTCGGGCAAATCATCCATAGCCCCATCAGCAACCTCCGGGGGTTTTTGGTTACAATTAACAAACCCCGGGCCAATCTTCAAGGTTTTTCTTGCAGTCATTGACTCCCAAGACACTCGGGAGACGGAGATTTAACTTCAGAGAAAAGGAAGAACCAGGACATGAAAAAAATTGTGATTACCACGGATCAGGCCCCGCCCGTCGTCGGACCTTACACCCAGGCCCTGGCCGCGGGTCCCTTTGTCTTCATTTCCGGACAGATTCCCCAGGACGCCAAGGGGCAAATGGTGGAGGGTGACATAGTCGTCCAAACTATTCAGGTAATCCAAAACCTGAAGGCCATCTTGGCCGCAGCCGGCCTCACCCTCAAGGACGTGGTCAAGACCACCGTCTATCTGGCCGATATGGCGGATTTCAAGGAAATGAACCGCACCTACGCCGAGTTTTTCCCGGATCACCCCCCGGCCCGCACCACCATCCAGGCGGCGGCCTTGGCCCGGAGCGCGGCCGTGGAAATCGACGCCATTGCTTTGAAGAAGGCTTAAAAGGAAAATATGGGGATAGGGCCGGGAAAATAGCGGTCAGCTTTCAGCATTCTGCTTAAAAAAACCTTCTGGTTTTGCTGAAAGCTGATCGCTAACCGAGCCCGGTATTCTTCCCAGGCGTAACCTAGCCAATTTCATCGTGGAGGCGCGGGATGCGCACCTTCCAGGAGATCAAAGACAACTACCGGTTTACTGCTGCAGAAATGGAGACCCTGAAGAGTCTGCTGCCGGTCGTCGAACCCCACGCCGACCGGTTGATCGGGGACTTTCATCACCTCTGCCGGCAGATGCCGGATGCAGCCAAGTTTCTCCAGGATGAAGCCCTCATGGCCCGTCTCAGCGAGGCGCATCGCTCCTGGCTGCTGGCCCTGTTTCCCGGCCCCTTCGATGAGCGCTACTATGAGCGTCTGCAGCGGGTCGGCCACGCCCATGTGCGCATCGGTCTGTCGGCCCATTTTGTCTATGTGGCGATGAATTTTTTCCGCCTGCAACTGCAGAGAATCATCGACACCGAGGTGGGGCCCCGGCTGCGGGAGTTGAGCCAGAGAGCCATGGAGAAGATCCTGGACCTCAATCTGGACATCATTGCCCGCACCTACCACGAAGAAGAAATGCGCCGGGTTTTTCTGTCGTACCGCCTGGACAATGCCTTGATCCGCTTTGCCCACCGCTTCACTTTCGGTCTCAACATGCTGCTGCTGGTGGGCCTTATCGCCCTGTCCCTGGGAGTGGTGGCGGTTTTGGCCCATGACATCAGTCTGATCTTCCGGGGCAGTCCGGAAAAAGGCCTGGTGTCGGCTCTGGGATCGCTGCTGATCCTCTGGCTGATGATTGAACTGCTGGACGCGGAGATCGACCGGCTCCAGGGCGGGGCCTTTCAACTCTCCCTGTTTGTGGGGGTGGCCCTGGTGGCCTTTATTCGAAAAGTGCTGGTGGCCTCCCTGGCCCACGAGTCTATGCAGGTGGAGATCCTCTACCTGGCTGGCATCCTCATTCTAGGGGCGATCTACTGGCTGGTGTCCCGGGCCGAAGGCAAGAAAAGCTAATGTAGGGGGGGACCCATGTGTCCCCCCTGAGAGGGCGCACACGCGGGTGCGC
>JAKAGH010000221.1 GCA_021817645.1 Deltaproteobacteria bacterium | reverse complement strand
GCCGCGGGCATCGTGGCCCAGAGCGTGGGCGGCGGCGGCGTGAACGTGGACGGCAACGCCGGCAGCGCCGGCGGCAGCGGCTCCAGCGGCGCCATCACCATCAATAATAGCGGCACCATCTATACCACGGGGGGTTATGCCCACGGCATCGTGGCCCAGAGTGTCAGCGGTAAAAGCTCGGGAGGCGGCCTCAGCTATGCCGGCGATATCGATATCAATGTGTCCGGCCAGATTCAAACCCAGGGGCAAGGCGCCAATGGCATCTACGCCCAGAGCAAAGGGGACGCGGGCAACGGCAATATTTCCGTGACCATTGCCCAAACCGGGGTGGTCTACTGTGCCTCCCAGTCCGCCACGGCGGTGAAATTTGTGGACGGCAAAAACAACCTCCTGCAGAATTACGGCCTCATCCAAACCCAAGGGTACGCGGTCACCAGCACCGATGGCGCCAATACCACCATCAACAACTATGGCTCCATGCTCTGTTCCATCAACCTCGGCCAGGGGCAAAATGTCTTCAATAATATGGGGACGTTTCAGAGCGGGGCGGTGGTTAATCTCGGCGCGGGCAACAGCCTGATCAGCACCGGGACCCTGGCCATCGGCGACCAAGGGGTGGTCGCCGCCACCAGCCTCACCGGCAATCTCGTGCAGACAGGCCTGCTCCAGGTGGATGTGGATCACCTGCGGCTGACCGCGGATCAACTCCTGGTCAGCGGCACGGCTAAAGTCGGCGGCCAGATGGAGATCAACCACCAAAATCTCTTGTCCATCCTGCCGGGGTCCCATCAGGATCTGATCATCTCCGCTGCGGGCGGCGGCGACTACACGGGCCTCAGTCTGATGTCGCCCAATACCGCGGTCATGAAAAATCAACTCCTCATTCCCAATGCCACGGATCTGGTGCTCAGCTCTAATATTGACTTCAACCCCGCAGACCTGTCCCGGAATCAACACCTCATTGGCGGTGCTATCAATAAGATTTTGCTCGCGGGGGGAGGGCAGTGGCTGAACCCCGTGCTGGGCTATTACCTCGGTTTGGCCGATGCTCGAGGCTTGGGCGGCGCTTACGATACCCCTCTGCCCTACACTAATGAAGCGGACACGCTGGCCGCGATCCAGATAAACCGCCAATACCTGCGCGGCTTCCAAGACCGCATGGACTGGCTGCGTCCGAGATTTTGGGGGGCGGCGAACACCGCGCTGTCTCAGTCACCGGCGAAACCCGTCCTGCTGGCCTTCAATGGACCCGATGCACAGCTGGGGCAATTTCTGGGTCAGGCGGAGCCCGCCTCCATACAAAAAAGGGCAGGCTTCTGGCTTAACGGCTTCAGCCAGTTTGCCCACAGCAGCGCTGATGGGTTCACTGGTTTCAAATATATCACGGCAGGCACCTGCGCCGGTTTCGACTATGCCTTCACGGACCAATTGGTTGCCGGAGTCGGTGGCGGTTATGCCGGCACCAACCTGGACCTCAGCGGCGATTGGGGCCATAGCAATTTCAATAGCTACTTTGCGACCCTTTACGGGACCTACTTTACCGACCGGGCTTACGTGGAAGGCGCCCTCGCCTACGGCAAGCATCAATTCCGTGACAGTCATTTAATCGACCTGGGGGTCGGCCGGCTCGGTGCCACCAGCTCCCACGATGGGGATTCTCTGTCTTCGGTGATCGAAGGGGGCTATACCTTCCGGCCTCAAGGGTTTGTCATCCAGCCTTTCACTGCCCTTTCTTACATCTATCTCAACGAAGGCAGTTTCCAGGAAAGCGGAGCAGGCGCTCTGGGCTTGAATATCGGCAGCCGCCAGTCTAACTCCTTGGCCTCCGAAGTAGGAGCGCGCCTGGCGCGGCCGGTCAAAATCTCGCAAGGGACTATCGTCCCCAAGGTCACCGCGGCCTGGTTGCATGATTTTGGGATCGACAAGTTGAGCGTCCCCGCGGCCTTCCAAGGCGCGCCCACTGTTGGCATCGCCATGAACAGCCGGAGCCTCGGAGAAAACCGGGCCGTTTTGGGAGCCGAAGTCGCCTTCGTCAGCAAGACGGGTATCTCGGCCTCCCTGCGCTACGACGCGGACCTGGGGAATAGCTTCATTTCCCAGGCAGTGACCGGTCAATTGAAGGTCTCGTTCTGAACCGGTGAAGGAAAATAAACCGGGCCCTCATCCAGGTGAATTCGCAGAGTAACAAAAATCTGCTGAGCTATGACTTTGGCTCGCAGTTGCCGCCACCAAGAAAGTTCGCTTATCTCTTGTCGAGTGTTATAATCGAAAATGTGCAAATGGCCTTACAAAAGGAGAAGAGATTGAAGAGACTGGGTTCTGTTCTCGTGGGATGCTTTCTGTTTACCATCATCGCCTGCACCGGCGAGCCTCCCAAGATTGGAGTGGTGGATGTGGTGAGGGTGATCAATGATTCCAACGAAGGCAAAAAGGCCAATGCCGAGGTCAACGACCTGGTGAAAGCCAAACAGGCCGAGATAAAAAAGAAGGCTGAGACTGTCGAGAAACTGAAAAAGGGCAGCGAAGGCGAAACTTCTAAGGGAAAAAGGGAGGAATTTAATAAAGCTGCCGCTCGGTATCAGAAAATGGTTGTCGCCGCCGATGAGGAGGTTAAAAAGAGGGCTGCGGAACTGAGGAAAGTGGTGATAGAACATATAAGAAAAGTCCTGGATACCATCGGCCAGGAAGAGAAATTCCTTTTGATCCTCACGAACGAGAATGTTGGCTATTCTCAGAAGTCCATTGATATCACCGACAAAGTCATAAAAAAATATAACGAGTTGCCAGGAGGCAAATAGGGATTTCTGGGGGCCACGTTGTTGGCTCTGAGTGCCGGTGGTCTATCCCCCAAAACACTGTGGGCCTGACTTTATTGTAGTCCTATCGCCAAGGCTTTATCAGTGGACTTCCTTCAGGGTATGGAAAATCTCCCCGTAGGGCCAGAATTCATACTTCATAGCAAAGTCATAAGACCGGGCCCGCTTCGGCCCGCAGAGCCAGAGACTGACACAAGGCCCAGGGGCTAACCATAACCCGCCCCGCTGCGGCTGCTTCTGGGCTAGCTTCAGCCTTTCCTGCCGCCAGATCCGCTCGACTCCCTGGGGGCTCACCACCCAGCCGGCCCGGCGGAGCGATGTCAGGCGACAGGATGCGGCGATAACCGTAGCGCCCATGCTTGGTAGCATAGCCAATGGTGGCCGCCGTTTAGCCTTGAGCCAAAGCCACCTTTCCTTTCCGCAGCTTCCCAGTTATCTGCTCCGGAGGATAACGCTTCCTGCTCATTCCCTACCTCCCTTCGAGCCCCCAGATAACAGATTGACATGAAGATATAGCAAGGGGTCAAAGGGGTGTAAGGAGATGAGTAGGAAGAGGTACACCCCGAAGCAGATCTTTGGGAAGGTGGAATTGGTGAAGGCCCTTCAGGCAGGCATCAAATAATCTATCGGAAGTGCGGATTACTGCTATCCTCAGGAACTTATCACTCCGCCAAAAAACCTTTTATAACCAGGAGATACCTACAATTTTCCTACTCCTTAGATAAAGCCCCCCTCGTGGCAAGTTAGTGCGTCACGAGCGCGCTTGGTGTTATATGGAAAGCGTGCGCAACTGCACGAGAGATGAAGGCGGGCCACTCGGAGTCGGCTTGCAGGAGCAGGCCCAAGCCACCTCAAGCTGCGCTGGTAAATCCAGGGTGGTGAGCGTTAAGGAAAAGTCGCGGCTCAAGATCGCGGCAGGTAGGGATCAGGGAGACGAACACAAGCGAACCACTGATGAGGTGTCGAAACACTAAAGACGACGGCAAAACTGGAGGTTAACTTGACTCCAGGATAAACCCAGGGGAAGTTGCTTACTGCCTGGGTGGCGTCCGGCATGAAGGTGGCGTGACCCTGATCCAGGCTCTCGGGCGGAACGTGGGAAGGTGTCGTCCCGATGTTAAGGGAGAAACTCAAGTGGAAGACCCACAAGGGTGAGAGTACCGAGGCGGGGCACAGGGGCGGAACAACCCGTAGTAGCGAGGAAGTCCCGTAATGGGGACGGAGCGAAGGGGTTGTGTCGATCGGCCTTATTTGGTGGCCAACCAGTAATGGGAGGAGCCATTGGCTGAGGCAAGGCTGTGTAATTGCGGCTGGTCGATGGGAGCCGGATGAGTCGAGAGATTCATGTCCGGTTCTGGGAGGGCGTGGGGGTGAGACTCCCCCACGCTACTCGACTGTTGAAGATAGATAAGTTCTTATAGCCCGGTGGCCAGGTCTTTTTTCTCGGGTCTTGTCGCAGAAAGGTCAAACAGATAATTAAAATGGCGGAGGGGGCCACTGTCCCCAGACATAACAACGCCTAAATTATCCTTCAATATACTGAGGTGTGAACAGCACCGCCCAAGCGGTGCGCCTGGGCGGGCTATGATCATCTCTGCAAACCCGTGAAACAGGAAGTGCTTCACCAACTGACCCCGGAAGCGGAGCGTGTCCAAGGCATCTCAGCCGGGACGAATCTATTCGGGCTTTTTTTATTAGCTAAAATATTGTGGTTGTGCTAATAGAATTTCTTAAACAATTTTAAAACTTTGCCCTTAAGAGAGTGTCTCCCTCTATTTTCGCCAAAGTTTTCCTCATTTCTTTTTTTGCGGTGTTGACGCTGCCCTTTCCGGCTAAGGCCGGGGAAGGGGACAGGGTCAAACGCGTCCTGGTGCTCCATTCTTTTCATTCAATCCTTACGCCCGGCTATCTGGAAATTGACCGGGGACTCAAGGCGGGATGCCGTGCTGTTGGCGGCCAGCCGGTGGAGTGGGATAACGAGTATCTGGACCTGGTAAGGTTCGGCGATACCGGCTATCAGGACCTCATCCAGGACCTCCTCAAGCGGAAATACGGCCCTGGCCGGCGGCCGGTGGACGTGGTCATTCCGGTATTTCCCGCGGCCATTAAGTTTTTCCTTGCTCATGGAAAGAGTATCCTGCCCGGAGTCCCGGTGGTGGTCTGCGGTCAACTGGCGGGAGATCCCCCCAATGTCCCGGTGAATTCTCTGGGTACCGGCACTACTATGATTATTTTCTCTTGGAATAACATACCCTTGGTCCTCAACCTGCATCCGGCGGCCCGCCGGATAGTATTCGTGGCCGGCTCTGGTGCTCTCGACCGCAACATCTTGGACCTGGTTAAAGTTATTTCAAAAGCTCATGACATCAACGCCGAGGTCGCCTATCTCAACGACTTTTCTTTCAAAGATCTGGGGAAGAAAATTGCCGAACTTCCCCAAGACACGGTGGTTATCTGTTTGACGATTACCCGGGACAACCAGGGAAACCAGGCGCTGCCCCGGGATGGGGTGGCGATGGTGGCCCAGGCCGCCAGAGTCCCGGTCTACAGCCTGTGGGAAAACGTGTTGGGAGACGGCATCGTGGGTGGTTATCTCATCAGATTTGAGGAGGTAGCTCGAAAAACCGGGGAGATGGCGGCCCGGATTTTGAACGGGGCCAGGCCGGAGAGCCTGCCACCCGTCCTGGTCTCCAGTACTCCTATGTTTGACTGGCGCCAGCTTAAGCGCTGGGGCATCTCTGAAAACCGTCTCCCGCACGG
>JAKAGH010000220.1 GCA_021817645.1 Deltaproteobacteria bacterium | reverse complement strand
GGGGGAGGGGGCAGGGGCCCGCGACCCCTGCCCCCCTCCCCCAACTTTCTTTCTCTTCACCTCTGGACCCAATGGCGGCCTTCCAGGTTCGCGGCCAGGGACAGGAAGTTATAGGGGTGGAGCAGGGTGCCCAGGCCTTTGAGCCATTTTCCCTCCTGCCAGGCCTTGAGGCTATCGGCCAGGGACACGGCCACGTATTGGAAGACGCTGGGGTCCCGGTAGCAGTCGATGGTGCAGGCGGTGCAGTTGTCCCGGACCCGGGGGATTTGATGAATTTCTTCCAGAGGCCCCAGGGTCTCGGAGACGAAATGGCAGCGGGAAACCTGGAGGCGCCAGTCCACGAAGAAGTATTTATAGCCCGCCAAGCAAGGGAAGCGCACCTGTTGGCCCCGGAGCTGGCGCTGCAGTTCGGTCAGGCCCAATCGGGGGTTGAGGATGCAGAGAGGCGAGGTTTCTTTCAGCTCTTTGATCTGGGTGAACCACCGGTCCAGTTCCTGGGGAGTGAAATCCACCGAATAATGGTCGGCAAAACCCAGGTAAGAAGAATTGAGCCGGTTTAAAGGGTAGGAAAAGGTGACCCGACTGAAGCCCAGGTCCTTCAAGAAATCCATCATTTTCCGGAGATCACCCACCAGGCGGCTTAAGGTCACCGAGGCCACGGGGTCCAGACCGGCTTGCCGCAGGAGGGGAATCATTTCCCGGATATGGGCGGTCAGGCCCGGCAGTCCCCGGTGTTTATCATGCTCCTGGGCGGAAGGCGCATCCAGGGAAATGATAAAGGTATGCAGGCCCAGGGGTTCGAGCTTCTGGATGAAGCCCGGGGTAATTAGCGCTCCGTTGGTGCACAGGATCAACTCTATCCCTAATTCCCGGCCCAGGGTCAGGGCCGGCAACAGGTGCGGGTAAAGCAGGGGTTCACCCCCGGTGATGGACAGGTACTGGACGCCGGCTTTTTTCAAGGCATGCAGACCCCGGAACAAGCGTTCCGGGTCGGCCCAGACCCGGTCTTTGGCAGGTACATGGGGGAAACTGCAGAAACGGCAGCGGGCATTGCAGGCATTGGTCACTGCGATCTGGCAGAATCCGGGGCCCCCTTGCAGGACCAGGTGCATCAGTTCTTTCAGGGTCATGGACAAGTGCGGCAGGTCCCCTTCTTCGCCTCAGGCGTTTGGCGCCGCCGGAACATGAAGGTGAGAAATTCCCGGCCTTCCTTCAGCAGCCGCCGCCGTTCCTCGGGGTCCCGGAGCATGATCATCGCGGCCCGGGCCATGTAGCGGGGCCGGAAATAAAAGCGGCGGTAAAACTTGGGTACGGCCTCGAAAATCTCAGCCGCGGCCAGGCCGGGGTAATCCACCACGCATTGCTGATAGCCGGTCTGGCCGTTGACCAGACTGTCATCCTTAAAAAACCCCTTCTCCCGGCAATAATCGTAAAACTCGGTACCCGGATACGGGGTGGCCAGGGAGACCTGGATGGTGTCCGGATCCAGTTCGCAGGCGAAGCGGATGGAGGCCTCGATGCTTTGTTTGGTCTCTCCGGGGAGGCCCACCATGAAAGTGCCGTGCACCTGGATGCCCAGTTCCCGGCACCATTTGACCAGGCGGCGTCCCAGGTCCAGAGTCACGCCTTTGCGGATATTCTGCAAGACCTGGGGGTCGCCGGTCTCAAAGCCCACCACCAGCAGGCGCAAGCCCCCTTCTTTCATGGCCTTCAGGGTCTCGTAAGAGGTGGTGGCCCGGGCGGTGGCGGACCAGGTGAAATTCAGAGGGCGGAATTCCTTACTCAAGGCCCGGGCCCGCTCCCCCGCGGCGGTGAAGGTATCGTCATCGAAGAAGATCTCCGCGGCCTGGGGAAAGAGCTCTAGCGACCGGCGCACTTCGGCCACCACGTTGTCGACGCTGCGCACCCGGAAGCGCTGCCCGGTGAAGGTCTGGGGCCACAGGCAATAGACGCAGTGGGCCGGGCAGCCCCGCCCCGTATAAAAAGATACGTAAGGATAACGGAGATAGGGAATATTGTAATGCTCCATGACCAGGTCCCGGTGGTAGATCTCGGTGACCATGGGCAGGGCGTCCAGGTCCTCGATAAAAGGACGGTCGGGATTATGTGCGATCCTGCCGTTGTGGCGGTAGCTGATGCCCTGAATCTCCGCCCAGGGCCGGCCCTGGGCCACCTCCAGGATGGCGTAGTCGAATTCCCGGCGGGCCACAAAATCCACCTGGGGGCCCTTTTCCAATGACTCCTGGGGCAGGACGCTTACTTGGGGACCCACCAGGCCCGCCAGCAATTTGGGGTTTTCTTCTTTCAGGCGGGTGACGGTCTCCAGATCGTGCTTAAAGGAAGGGCTGGTGGTAAACAGGACCGCCAGGTCGAAATCCTTAGCCATGGCCGCCACCTGGGACACCGACATATTTTCGGGGGGAGCGTCCACCACCCGGCTCCCGGGAATGAGGCCCGCGGGATAGCACAGCCAGGTGGGGTACCAGAAGGAGGTCACTTCCCGGGTGGCCTGGTAGCGGGAGCCCGCGCCGCCGTCAAAGTCTTGAAAAGAAGGAGGGTTAAGCAACAAAGTACGCTTCATCAATTACCTCTTAAGATAGAAAAAACATAACGATAGCGGATATTATCCAAGATGTCCCGGTTTGTCCAGGGAAATGCCGGAAGAGAAGCTGAGGAAGGACAGGGCCACCTTTCCTGACCCCCTCCCCTCTTTGTGCCCCCTTCCCCCCTTTGCCCTGCGCACATTTCTTTTTTCAATTATACTTAAAATTGGCGAATTTGACTTTTGCTCTTAACACTTTAATGATTATTAATCAGTAATAGCGATATCTTTGTGGCTAACAAAATTTGAAGAGAAAGCTTAATGGCTAAAGATACCACAGAAGTCACCCTCACCCTGGAAGGCCTGCACTGCGCTTCCTGCGTGGCCCGGGTGGAACGGGCCCTGAGCGGCGCGGCCGGGGTGGACCAGGCCCTGGTCAACCTGGCCACCCGCCAGGCCAAAGTCAGATACGACGCTCACCAGACCACGGTGGAAAATCTGCAGGCCGTGGTGCACGAAGCAGGCTATGAGGTCACGGGCTGGGCCCGGGAAGCGCCGCCGCCGGTGTCTCCAGAGATCGAGGCCCAAAACCTGAAGCGCCGCTTTCTCCTGGCCTTTATTTTGAGCCTGCCCGTTTTTCTGGGGGCCATGCTGCCGCCCCTGCCGGGCTGGCTGGGGCTCACGGCCGAACATCTGGCCTATCTGCTCCTGATCTTCACCACCCCGGTGTTGTTCTACTCCGGCGCCCCGTTTTTCCGGGGCGCGCTGGCTGCCGCCCGCCACGGCGCGGCCAACATGGATACCCTGGTGGCCCTGGGAACCAGTGCGGCTTACGTCTACTCCGCCTGGGTGACCATCCGGCCGCAAGCGGTGGCCGCAGCCGGAAAAATGCCGGAACTTTATTTCGACACCACGGTCATGATCATCACTTTCATCCTCCTGGGCCGCTGGCTGGAGGCCCGCACCCGGGGCCGGGCCTCCCAGGCCATCCGCCGCCTCTTCGCCCTGGCCCCGCCCGCGGCGCGGTTGCGCCGGGACGGCCAGGAGGTGGAGGTGCCCCTGGATCAGGTCATGGTGGACGACCTGGTGATCGTCCGGCCCGGAGAAAAGATCCCCGTGGACGGGGTGGTGGTGGAAGGCGCGTCCAGCGTGGATGAATCCATGCTCACCGGCGAGAGCCTGCCCGTGGCCAAGGAGCCGGGCGGGGAGGTCTGGGGCGCCACCCTCAATCAACGGGGTTTTTTGGTCTTTAAGGCCACCCGGGTGGGCCGGGACATGGTGCTGTCCCAGATTATCCGCCTGGTGGAAGAGGCCCAGACCAGCAAGGCCCCCATCGAACGCCTGGTGGATCAGGTGGCGGGTATCTTCGTGCCCGTGGTCATGAGCCTGGCCGGCCTCACCTTTTTGGGCTGGATGATCTGGGGCCCGGCGCCGGCGCTCACCACCGCGGTGGTCAGCATGGTGGCGGTGCTCATCATCGCCTGCCCCTGCGCCATGGGCCTGGCCACACCCACCGCGGTGATGGTGGGCTCGGGCCGGGGCGCGGAAATGGGCATCCTGCTGCGGGGCGGGGAACCACTGGAGCGGGCCTACCGCCTGACCGCAGTGGTCTTCGATAAGACCGGCACCCTGACTGCGGGCCATCCCCAGGTCACCGATATTCTGGCCTGGGAAGGCTGGCCGGAGGACCAGGTCCTGGCCTGGGCCGCGGCCCTGGAGGAAAAATCGGAGCACCCCCTGGCGGAGGCCATCACCCACGCCGCGGCCGGCCGGCAATTGGCCCTGCCCCCGGTGGCGGAGTTCCAGGCCGTGCCCGGCCTGGGAGTTCGGGCCCAAATTGACGGCCAGGAGGTCCTCCTGGGCAACCTTGCTTTCCTGGGCCGGGAAAAGATCCCTCACCAGGAGCTCGCCCCTCACCAGGAACGCCTGGCCGGGGAAGGCAAAACCGCGGTCTTCCTGGTGGCCGGGGGCAAACCGGTGGGGTTAATCGCGGCCGCGGACACTCTGAAACCCGGGGCCGCAGCCGCAGTGGCCGCGATCAAAGATATGGCCCTGAAGGTCGTGTTGCTCAGCGGCGACAACCGCCTGGCCGTGGAGGCCGTGGCCCGGAGCGTGGGCGTCTCCGAGGTGCTGGCCGAAGTGCTGCCCGGGGACAAGGCCCGGAAAATCTCGGAACTGCAAGCCGCGGGCGAGATCGTGGCCATGGTGGGCGACGGCATCAACGACGCCCCGGCCCTGGCCCAGGCCGACGTGGGCATTGCCCTGGGCACCGGCGCGGACGTGGCCGCGGAAGCCGCGGACCTGACCCTGATCCGGGACGACCTGCACCTCATACCCCAGGCTATTTTGCTCTCCCGGAAGATGATGCGCATCATCCGCCAGAACCTCTTCTGGGCCTTCTGCTACAACGTCATCGCCATCCCCGCGGCCTCCCTGGGCCTCCTCAACCCCGCCCTCGCCGCCGCGGCCATGGCCCTGAGTTCGGTGAGCGTGGTCACCAATAGCCTGCGGTTGCGGCGGTTTGGAAGGAATGGCTATCTCACTTGATTACAACATCGTAGTCTTTTAGGAGAATTGACTATTAAGGGAAAATTTATTTATCACGATCATATCTGAAATCTTTTCCGATCATGCGATAATTAGCGATCCTGGCAAGTTAATCGCTATCTTTGGAAACCTTTCCCGAAGATTTTCCGCCGCGCCGAAAAATAGTTCATGCATATATGGTTACCGGTTCTAGGGAAAAATTCAGCAATTTTCTGATGGAGGCGGGGAGACCCCAGCACGATTCTACCTCGGAAAATGCAGTGGCTTGATGGGAGGCTCAAGCTCCTGGTTCCGGTCCTTTCGAGGAATGAAGGGGCGAACCTTGTGTTCGCCCCTTCAGTTCAATGTCTTCAAATTGCGAATTGGGGAAAGGGGTATGGGAAGAAGTTTGAGGGAGAGAGTAGGGGTTATTATCCCTGGCTCTCCCCCTTTTTTTAATGCGATTCGCCGCTCAACTCCGACTTGTAGATGGGCAGGTATTTCATGCCCAGGTCGAAGATGACGATCCCCAAAGCGATCAGGG
>JAKAGH010000219.1 GCA_021817645.1 Deltaproteobacteria bacterium | reverse complement strand
CGTCCCTGGCTTGGGCCGCTTCCCGCGCGGAGAAGCCCCCTTCCGGGCCGATCAGCGCCCGCACCGATCCGGGATTAGATTGAGCCAGGAGGCCTGCCAGGCCCCGGCCCCGTTCTTCTTCCCAAAAAATAATCTTCATCTCCTCGGGACCGGCCAGAGCCGCGGTAAAATCCTGAGGCAAAGCGATGTTGGGCAAAGATGACCGGCGGCAAGACTTGAGGCTCTCCTGGGCCAGGCGCTGCCAGCGCCGCTGGCGGCGGGCCGCCCGCTCCGGACTGACCTGCTCCGAGCGCTCCGAGATAAAAGGCGCAATCTGCTTCACTCCCATCTCTGTGGCCTGACGCACCACTGCGTCCAGGGCTTCCCCCTTGGCCAGGCCGATCCCCAGGGTCAGGTCCAGGGGAGATTCGCCCCAGGGAGCGAGTTCCTCCGCCACCTGCAGCAGCGCCCCCCGGGAGTCCACTTGCTGCACCACCCCGGCAAAATTGCGGCCCTGGCCGTCAAAGACCTGCACCCGGGCGCCCTGGCCCAGGCGCAGCACCCGCACCAAATGGTGCGTCTCCTCCGGGTCGAGCAACACTGTGTCTTCCTTGAAGGCCTCAGGGGGAGCAAAAAATCGGCGCTGCGGTGCGCTAGGGGCTGATCTCATGGTCGGTGCCGTGCCAGAGTCTGGGGGGCCAGGGAAACTCAATTCAGGAGCTGGATTTGCCCTTAATCTCTTGCTCCAAGGCCGCGACCCGTTTTCCCAGGGCTTCCAGGTCCGCGGCCCGGGCCAGTTTCATCTCCGCAATGGCCTGTTTGATCTTCTCCACCAGGGCTTTTTGAGCCTCTTGAGCCTTGTTCAGGATCTGCTCCACTACCTCGGGGCTCTCCTGCTGGGTGACCTCGCCGCGCTTGATCATCTCATCCACCAGGCCCTCCACCTTCTCTTTGGTGGCATCGATCACCCCCAGGCCAAAGAACCAGGCCTTCTGTAAAAGATCTTTCATGGGTCAACCTCCTCCAGGCGGGAGCAGAGCAAAGATCACCCGCCACATCCTTTTCAAACCCTTCGCAAGATCAAGGCGCCCCAATCCTCTTCAGTGAGAAATCCCGTTTCTTGCAAACCAAGGGGTAGGAAGCGGGTCTCCAATTGCGGCCGGTCTTCCCGGAGAAAACCGGAGATGATCAGGGCCCCGCCGCTTAACAGCCTGGCGGTCAGGGCCTCGGCCAGTTCCAGGAGGTCCGGGGCGGTGAGGTTGGCCAGGATCAGGGCGAATTGCTGTCTGAGGGCCGTAAGCGGCGTGGCTTCCACCAACACCCTCTCTCCCAGGGCGTTGAGGGCCACGTTTTCCCGGGCTGAGGCCACGGCCTCCGGGTCCACGTCGATGGCCAGGACCCCGGCCCCTAATCTCCCCGCGGCCAGGGCCAAAATACCGGTGCCGGTGCCCACGTCCAGGACCTGCCAGGGCTTGGGGTCCGGAGGCAGGGACCGGTCCCATACTTCCTCCAGGGCCTTAAGGCAGAGCAGGGTGGAGGGATGGCGGCCGGTGCCGAAGGCCATGGCCGGGTAGATGGTGATCACCAGTTCGCCGGGGCCGGACGTGTATTCCTCCCAGGGAGGGCGCACCACCAGGCGGGAGGTGACTTTCCGGGTTTTGAAATGAGCCTTCCAGGCCTCGGCCCAGTCCTCCGCGGCCACCCGGCGCATCTCCAGCCCCAGGGGAAAGAGGCCCTGACTGCGCAGGCGGCTCAGGTACTGCTGCAGCTCCTCCTGCTGCCAGGCTCCAAACTCTTCGGCCAGGAAATAGGCCCGGATCAGAGCCCCGGGCTCCGGAGAGTTTTCTTCCTCCAGGATCACACCCCGGCCGCTGAATTCAGTGAGGAAATAGGCCGCGTCCTCCTGCACCTCCAGGGGCACCAGGACGCGCACTTCGATCCAATTTTCCTTGATCATTGATGGAAATTATAGCCGCAGACAGGCTAAATTGCAATGATGACAGGGGAAAGAGGTAGTGAGCCGGGTAGGCAGTAATCAGTGGTCAGTGGTCAGTAAAAAAAATAAGACTATTGAGTCTTTGACGACATACTCTTTTCGCTAGAAATTGCCATTCTGAGGAAGCGGAGCGACCGAAGAATCTAAATCCTTCGCTCAGGAGGCATAAAACTAATTTATCAGAGTTTCTATTGGGATAACTTTCCCGTTTACTGATCACTGATCGCGGGCCACTGCTCACTCCCTCGCCTCGATCTGCTTAATCACCGGCAGAATCCAGGGGAGCAGCGCGAACGCAGGCAATGCGGCCAGGAAGCTGAGGAAGAAAAAGTTGGCGTAGCCGAAGCTGGCCGCGCCCCAGCCCCCCAGGTAGCCGAAGACTCGGGCCCCGAAGCTGAAGAGCATGGCGAAAAACGCGTAGTGCATGGCGCTGAAGCGCTTGTCGCACAAGGCCATGAGAAAGGCCATGAAAGCCGCGGAGCCCATGCCGGAAGAGAGGCTCTCCCCCTGGGAAGCGAGATAAATGGGATAAACCGTCAGGGGATGGGACAGGAATGGCAGCGACAGGGTGAAGACCGGGTAACGGGTCATGCCCGGCAGGGCCGCGGCCCAATAACCCAGATTGGAGACGGCCTGGAGGATACCCATGCTCCAGAGCCCCCGGCCGATGCCCCAGCGGCTGGTGGCCACGCCCCCCAGGAGGCCTCCCAGAATAGTGGCTCCGGCGCCGATGATGCCGGAGACCACCCCGAATTCACTGCCGCTGAACCCCTGGTCCTTCCAGAAAGGACTGACCATGGAGGCCATAAGTGCGTCCCCGGCCTTGAAAGTCAGGGTAAAGACCACAATGGCCAGAAAATGGGGATGGCGTTTGAGCCCCTGGAAGGCCGCTTTGATGAAGGCCAGGCCCTTTTCCCCGGACGGGTTCGGTCCGGATCCCTCGGCTCGGGGCAGGTGAAAGGGCCGAAAGACCAGGACCGTCACAGCCAGGGCTGCCATCACCACCCCGATGCCGACAAAGGCCGGCTGCCAACCCACCCAATCGCTGGCGATGAGCAAACCGGAGCCCGCGGCCAGGGCCCCCACCCGGTACGCGCCGTTGCGCACCCCGTTGGCGAAACCCAGTTCTTTGGTCTCCAGCAGGTCGATGGTATAGGCGTCCACCGCCAGGTCCTGGGTGGCCGAAGCCAGGCACATGAGCCCCACCAGCACCCAGAATCCCAGGCTGACAGGCTGGCCGGCGCGGTAGGCCAAAGCGGCCAGGCAGACCACGACCATCACCTGGGAGGGCACCAGCCAGGCGGCCCGGGAGCCGAAGCGGTCGGCCAGAGGGCTCCAGAGGATTTTCAAACTCCAGGCCAGGCCCAGGAGGCTCAAGATGCCGATCTGCTCCAGGGGCACTCCTTGCCCCCGGAGGAAAAAGGAGAGGGTGGTGACCACGAAGCCGTAGGGCACGCCTTCGGAGAAATAGAGCACGAAGACCACCAGCATCTTCAAGCGGGTGGAGAGTTGGGGGGAGGGCCGGTCAGGCATTCTTGCAGTATAGGGGAAAAGGGAAAAAAAATCTTTAACCACAAAGACACAAAGAACACAAAGAATCACAGAGATTTATTTTTATTGCCAGGCGGCTTTGCCGCCTGGCAATAAATTAATTCCCTTTGTGCTTCTCTGTGCCTTTGTGTCTTTGTGGTTAATCTTTATCGCTTTTTGTCTTTATTTTTCGCTCAGTTGTCCGGCGATGGCCTTGGCCACCTCTAACAGCTGGGGGATGGCTTCATAAGGCGGCCGGCCGCCCAGATCGGCTTCGATGATCTTGTCGTCAAAGGGGATGAAGCCTAGGATGGGCAGGTCCGGCAGGTTTTTTCGCAAGAATGCTTCATCAGCCGCGCTCCGGATCTTGTTGCCCACCACCGCCACCTTGTGCAGCCCCAGGTCTTCGGCCAGCTTTTTCACATGCATGGCGGTCTCGATGCTGCGGCGCCCCGGCTCCACCACCACGATGAGCTTGTCCACGCCCTTGGCCGTAGCCCGGCCCAGGTGTTCGATGCCGGCTTCCATGTCCATGACCACCACTTCGTCCCGCAGCAGCACCATATGGGTCACCAGGGTCCGCAGCAGCACACTTTCCGGGCAGATACAGCCGCTGCCGCCCTTTTTCACGCCGCCCATGACGATGAGCTTGATGCCGTCGATCTGCCGGGAATATTTCTCCGGGATGTCATCCACCTTGGGGTTCATCTTGAAAAAGCCCCCCATCTTACCGGGCTGGGAATCGGTGCGCTCGGCCACCATTTCTTTCATCTGGCTCAGAGGAACGATGGTCTCCGGGTCCGGCACCCCCAAAGCCAGGGCCAGGTTGGCGTCCGGGTCGGCGTCCACGGCCAGGACCTTTTTGCCCTGGTCCCGGAAATATTTAATCAAAAGCGCGGCCAGGGTGGTCTTGCCCACCCCGCCTTTGCCGCTGATGGCGATTTTCATGTATAATCTCCTGGTTGGAAGTTGATTTAGATAATTATAAAGGATTTACCACGGAGACACAAAGAGCACAGAGAAAAAGATAGGGATCAGGGGCCAGGGCGCAGGGATCAGAAAATGCTCTCTTTGGTCCCTGACCCCTGGCCCCTGGTCCCTGACTTTTCTCTGTAATTCTTTGTGTCTCTGTGTCTTGGTGGTGAAGATTTATTTAAGGAGGGCATCATGATAGATGCCATCGACCCACTGGCCCCGGAATTGGAAGCGAGCATCCGCAGACGGTTGGCCGCCAACCCTTTTATAAAATTTGTCGGCATCCAGGTGCCTCAGTTGGGCCGGGGCTACGCCCGCTTCGTCCTGCCTTTCAAGCCGGATTTGGCCAACTCCATCGGCCTCCTGCAAGGCGGGGTCATCGCCGCGCTGGCGGACGAAGCCGTGGCCTTTGCCCTCTACAGCCTGGTTAAAGAAGGGGAAACGTTCAACACCGTGGAGATGAAGATCAACTTCCTGGGGGCAGTGAAAGAAGGGGAAGTGGAAGCCGTGGCCCACATTGCCAAAAAGGGCCGCACCATTTCCCTGGGGGAATTCGAGGTGCGCCAGGGCGAGCGCCTGGTGGCCAAGGGATTGTGTACGTATATCCACCTGGCGCAGAGATAGGGATTAGGGGCCAGGGATCAGGGATCAGGGGTTATACCGTTTTCGGTTTTTTGGTTTTCGTTTTGCGTTAAAAGATCAATACTTAGGCCCAAAGATAGGGGACAGGGACTAGTTTTTAGTTTTTTGTTTTTTTCTGGCCCCTTGCCCCTGAACCCTTAAGAATAGGGCTCCTGCAATTCTTTCAGTAAATTATTTTGAGCTTCCTCCGGGTTGTTTTTCCGCCGCCGGGGGCCTTTCTTAAAAGTATCTTGGGACCACCACGAGGGATAGGCGATTTTCTTTCCGGCAAAGATGTCCTCAATGGTGAGGATTTGCAGTCGGGGGAATCGATGTTGGGGAAACTCCGGTTCGATTAATGAACCGGCCGCGGCCGCCTCTTCCAGCATCTGCCGGGTGGGCCGCCGCAGCGTGATAAACACGCCGATCTCACCCTTCTCCCGCTCTAAAACTCCCTTCAAATCCCGGATCTGGGAGACGGTGACGTGGCCGCCTTTCACTTGGAGGATAATCTTCTTATATTCGCTGTTATATTCATCCCTGAGATTCATGACCCCATCGATGCCCCGGTCCGCGCCCCTT
>JAKAGH010000218.1 GCA_021817645.1 Deltaproteobacteria bacterium | reverse complement strand
ATTGAGACCTTAAATAATGTCAAATACCTGAAAGGCCCCGTCCTGGTGCACGTGCTCACCACCAAAGGCAAGGGCTATGAACCCGCGGAACACGACCCCACCGGGTTTCACGGCCTGGGCCGGTTCGATCCCGACACCGGCGAAGCCAAGAAGAGCGTCAGCGAAGTGCCATCATATACCCAGGTCTTCGGGGAGACCATGGTGCGCCTGGCCCGGGAAAATCCGAAAATTACGGCCATCACCGCAGCCATGCCCGACGGCACCGGCCTGGTGGACTTTAGTAACCAGTTTCCGGAACGCTTCTTTGACGTGGGCATCTGCGAACAGCACGCGGTGACCTTTGCCGCGGGCCTGGCCGTGGAAGGCCAGCGCCCGGTGGCCACGATTTATTCCACTTTTCTGCAGCGGGCCTATGACCAGGTACTCCATGACGTCTGTCTGCAGAACTTGCCGGTAGTCTTCGCCTTGGACCGGAGCGGCATCGTCGGCGAAGACGGGGAGACCCACCAGGGCCTCTTTGACCTCTCCTACCTCCGGCACCTCCCCAATCTGGTAGTCATGGCCCCCAAGGACGAAGACGAACTGCGCCACATGCTCTATACCGCGGTGGAGCACCCGGGCCCCATTGCCCTGCGCTATCCCCGGGGCCGGGGCGTGGGCGTGGCCTTTGCCTCCACCCTGCGTAAAATTCCCATCGGCAAGGCCGAAGTTTTGCGGGAAGGAAAAGACCTGCTGGTCCTGGCCCTGGGAGCTTCGGTGCACCCGGCGGTGGACGCGGCCCGGCAATTGAAGGACCGGGGGTTCAAAGCCACCGTGGTCAACGCCCGCTTCGTCAAACCCCTGGACGCGCAGCTCATCCTCTCCCTGGCTGCACGCCATGGGCGGGTGCTCACCGTGGAAGAAAACGTGGCCCTGGGCGGCTTCGGCAGCGCGGTGCTGGAACTCCTCTCCGACCACAATCTCGGCGTGCCGGTGAAACGCCTGGCTATCCCGGACATCTTCATGGAACATGGCGCTCCCGATATCCTCCGCCAGAAATACGGCCTGGACGCGGCCGGCATCCTCAAGGCCGCGCTGGAAATTTTGGAGCAGCCGGCCCAGGAAAAGAAGGTGGTCTGGGGCACATTTAAATAAGGGGAAGTCAATTATGGTTACGGTGGGGATGGCCGCGGGGCGTATCCGCCCCGGAACGTCATCCCCTCCGCCCGGTAGCAGCCTTAAGGGAGTCCTGCCGCCCGCATACCCGCTGAGAGAATCCTGAAGCCCACTGAATAGGACCGCCGCATAGGCAGCATCAGCCTGCCATTCCGGAATACCTCGCCAGCCCCATTTGCTGTTACTGCCGGAATGATTCGGAAAAAGCTTCTGGACAAGCACTAGGTTATACTTATCTTGTATAAGACAAGCTGCTGGAGGGCTTGCCTTGAACGAGTTTTTCCAGAGGTACTGATGAAACCCAAAAACCTTCTTTACCTGGCAAGTCTCGTTGCCTTTTTGAGCCTGGCGCTCTTAATTTTTTCCGGGACTCCGGTCGCGGCTCAAAAGGGTGCTGCCTCAGCCGCCATTAAGTCAACCAGCCAGATTGAGATTCCGCCGGCCCGGGTGCGAACCTGGCAGGAGATGGAAGCGGACGCCGCCAAAGAGGCGGCCGGTCCGCCGCCGCCGCTGCGGGTGAAAAAATTCCGCCCCACCAGGGGGGAAGCCGCGTATCAGGCCCTGAAAGCCCAAGCCACCCAAACCAGCACCCTGCAAGCTCCAGCGGCCCCCAGTACAGAGAGCGCCGCTCCGCTGGCGCCCACCACCCTGACTAATCCCATTAATTTCGAAGGGGTGGATTCAGTTACCGCGGGCGGGTGGCGTCCGCCGGATACCGAAGGCGCGGTCGGTCCCAACCATTTTGTGGAGATCACCAACTCTCATATCGACATCTATCAGAAGGCCGCGCCCAACACCAAGGTGAGCGGCGTGCCTCTGAGCTCTTTTTTCGGGTATACCGCTCAAGGGCTGTTCGATCCCCGGGTGGTCTACGACTCCGGCTCCCAGCGGTGGATCATGACTGCCGACGCGTTTGCGCAGTCCGCCACGATCCAGTATTTCTTCATCGCCGTCTCCCAAAGCTCCGATCCTACGGGAGCTTTCTATATATACCGGGTCAATGTCAGTGATGGTCATGGGGTTACCGGGGGAGTCCAATGGGATTTTCCCATGGTCGGGTTCGATCAAAACGCGGTCATCTTTACCGCCAACTTCTTTACTGCCGCCGGTGCTTTTATCGACGCCCGCATGTTTACCGTGGCTAAATCCTCGCTGTATAGCGGCCCGAGCGGGACTTTGACTCCCACTCTGATCACCGGCTTGGCGGGCACCCTGGCCGCTCCCGTCGTGCTGGATACCAATGCTAATACTTATCTGGTGGCTGCCGATGACGCGTCATTCAGTCAGGCGTGGATCTATACGATGACGAACTCCGCCGCGAATCCTCCCACCCTGAGTGGTCCCGTCGCCATCCCGGTGACCGCCTTTGCCTATCCTCCCAATGCGGTGCAACCCGGCACCGCCGCGACGCTGGACTCCTCGGACTGCCGCTTTGTCAACGTCAGCACCCAGATCGGCAATTCCCTCTTTCAGGTCCACACCATCAATAGCGGCGGCTATGCCCGTCCCCGGTTCTACGAATTCGATACCGTGAATAAGACGGTCATTCAGAGCGGCACCTTTAACAGAAGTAGCACCTCTTATGACTTTAACGCCTCCATCGCCGCCAACCGCACCAAGGATGTGTTTGTGACCTGGTCGGCCACGGACCCCGTCAACAGCGTCAATGCCGAGGCACGCTTTTCGGGCCGCCTGCATACCGATACCTCTGGGGTCATTCCATCCCCCGGTTACCTGCTTTACGGCAGCGCCACTTATTATAATTTTACCGGCAGCGGCGTGCAGCGGTGGGGAGACTATTCCGCGGTCTCCATCGATCCTGCAGATGCTACGGGGTTGACTGCCTGGATCATCAATGAGAGGATTCTGACCACCAACACCTGGGGCAACCGCATCGGCAGCATCAAATTGCCGGCCCGCCTCAGCCTGCAGGGCGCCTATTTATTGTTATTGTTGGATTGATGCTGGCAAACCCCAACCAGGAATATTACATTGAGACTCAGGCGCTATACCTTGATATGTGGCTGGCTGCTGGTGTTGGCAGGATGGGTGTGCCTTCCGGGATACAGTCACGCTGCTGAGGCAATCAAGCCGCCGGCCGCGGGGATGGGGACTCTGACCGGTGCGATCACCCTGGGGCCTGTCTCCCCGGTGGAGCGCCCGGGTATTAAACCTGCCCTGGTTCCGGCTCCGGGGGTGAAGCTGCTGATCTTGACCCCGGCCCGGCAGGAAATCGCCGCGGTCACCACCGATGCGGGCGGGCAATTTCGTGTTGACCTGCCCCCGGGCACTTATCAGGTGAAGATGGCCCCGAGAAAGGGCAAGGAATTCACCAAGGACCTGCCGGCGACAGTGACCATCACCCCGGGCCAGGAAACCCGGCTGGATATCCGGTTGGATACGGGGATACGCTAATTCTATAGACTTTTACCGGTGCGGCTGCTGCGGCGCCTCACTCCAGGTGCGTAGAACGCACCCTACTGGCTGATCTTGTCTATTAAAACGGAAAACGGCAAACAGAAAACGGCAAACCGGCCCTCCAAAGAGCGCCTGGATACCCTGCTGGTGGACCGCGGCCTGGCGGAGACCCGCTCTAAAGCCCAGGCCTTGATCCTGGCCGGACGGGTGGAAGTGGCCGGCCGGGCGGAGACCAAGGCAGGCACCCTGGTGCCCGGGGAAGCCCAGATTGTCCTGAAGCCCGCGCCGCACCAGTTTGTCAGCCGGGGCGGCGAGAAGCTGGCCGGGGCCCTGGCCCATTTTCAGGTCAACCTCGACGGCAAAGTGGCCCTGGACGTGGGCGCGTCCACCGGCGGTTTCACCCATTGCCTCCTGATTCAGGGTGTGGGCAAAGTTTACGCGGTGGACGTGGGCTACGGCCAGTTGGACGCGTCCCTGCGCCAGGACCCCCGGGTGCTGGTGTTAGAAAGGCGCAATATCCGGCATCTGCCCCCGGAGGACGTGCCCGAGCCTGTGGACCTCATCACTCTGGACCTTTCCTTCATTTCCCTGACCCTGGTGCTTCCCAAAATCCTGGAATTCCTGCGCCCCGGCGGGGAAATCCTGGCCCTGGTGAAACCCCAATTCGAAGTGGGCAAGGGCCAGGTGGGCAAGGGCGGGGTGGTCCGGGACCCCAAGCAGCAGCAAGACGCGGTGGAAAAAGTGGCGCGCGCGGCCAGATCCCTGGGGCTGCAGGTGAGTCCGGCCTTTCCTTCCTCGCTGAAGGGTCCCAAAGGGAATCAGGAATATTTTCTATATCTTATCCTCCCCAACTAGAGCCGCTACCCTATTGACAAAAACCGCGCTCCCCTCTAATATTTATCTATAGTGAGCTGTCTAAATAAAAGGACTTCCGGTATTTAACCGCAAAAAAGCGTTAATTTTTAATGGGAGCCTGCAAAGATCGAATGCCTAAAAGTCCCCCTTTGAAAGAGGGTGATTTAGGGGGATATGGGGGTGCGATGATAATCCCCCCCCCTTTAGAAAAGGGGGGAAGAAAATATCCTGACCCTCCGATAATTTTAGCTAATAAATACCGCACCTTAAACGGAGCAAATTGATGGAAAACAAGATAAAGACTTTCCTGTTATTGGCCGGGTTGACGGTCTTCCTGGTCTTCATGGGCAAGGTCATCGGCGGCCGCAGCGGCATGTACATCGCCTTTCTCCTGGCCCTGGGGATGAACTTCTTCAGCTACTGGTTCTCCGACAAGATCGTGCTTAAAATGTACGGCGCCCAGGAGGTGACCCCCGCCGAAGCCCCGGAACTCCACCGCATGGTGGAGGATTTATGCCGGGAAGCGGGCATCCCCAAGCCCCGGGTATACATCATTCCGGATGACTCCCCCAACGCCTTCGCCACTGGCCGCAATCCCGAGCACGCAGCCGTGGCCGCCACTCAGGGTATCATGCGCATCCTCACCCCTGAGGAGCTGAAAGGGGTGCTGGCCCACGAGATCGGCCACGTGCGCAACCGGGATATTTTGATCTCCACCATCGCCGCCACCATGGCCGGGGCCATCATGATCCTGGCGGATATCGCCCGGTTCTCGGCCATCTTCGGCGGCAGCCGGGATAATGACGAAGGCGGCGGCATCATCGGGGTCATCGTTATGTCCATTGTCGCGCCCCTGGCGGCCATGCTCATCCAGATGGCCATCTCCCGCTCCCGGGAGTACCTGGCGGACGAGACCGGCGCGCACTTGGCCCACAACCCCCAATCTTTAGCCTCGGCCCTGGGCAAACTGGCCCGGGGCGTGGAGCAGAGGCCCATGGACGCGTCTCCCTCCACCGCACACATGTTCATTGTCAACCCCTTGACCGGGGGTAGCCTGATGAATCTCTTCAGCACCCACCCGCCCATTGAGGAGCGGATCGCCCGGCTGCGCGCCATGCGCAGCTATTAATGAGGGATAGTGGGGGGAGGGACAGGGACTGGAGGCCGGCGGGGACGACCGCCCTACGTGTCCCTGCCCCTCCCCCCGCGCCTCCCTCCCCAACCCGCATATACTTTTAACGTCAAACCGAATGAGGGAGTCG
>JAKAGH010000217.1 GCA_021817645.1 Deltaproteobacteria bacterium | reverse complement strand
ATCTGGACGCGGCCGCGGCGATTCTCGAGGAAGAAATCGCGGCCAGCCAGGCCGCCCTGGCCCGCGCGGCCCAGGACCTCAGCCCCGGCCTATCCTGGACCGAGGCCGTGACCAGAATGCCCCTGCCGGAACACCGGGGCGACCTCCTGGACCTCTACCGCCGGGAGATTAAGGGTTTGTGGGCCTTTTGGGAGAATTCCCCGGTCCTGCCGCCCCCCCGGGGCCGGGTGGAAGTCGCGGCCACCCCCCTCTATCTCCGGAGTCTGCGTTCTTCGGCCTCCTATGCCGCGGCCTGGGGACCGCCGGAGGAGACGCCCGGATACTTCTACGTCAGCCCGGACCTGGAGGATCGGGCGCACCACCAGCGCCACTGCCGTTTCTTAAGCGCCCATGAGACCGTGCCCGGCCACCATTTTCTGGACAACTTGCGGCTGGCGCTGCCGGGACTGGTGGCCCGGCATTATGAATCTCCCTTATACTATGAAGGCTGGGCCTGCTACGCCGAGACCCTGCTCTTGAGTGAGGGTTATTTGGAGCAAAATCCCGGAAACCTCCTGGTGGGGTGGCAGCGCCGCCTCTGGCGGGGGTTGCGGGGGCAGGTGGACCTGGAACTGCACCGGGGCCGGTGGGATCTGGAGGAAGGCTGCCGCCGCCTGGGCCAGGCCGGTTACCCCGAAGAAAGCGCCCGGCTCCAGGTGCTGCAACTGGCCCTCAACCCCGGCTACCAGCTGTGCTATACCCTGGGATTGAGAGAAATTTTGCGGCTCCGGGAGGAATACCAACCCCTGGGCCTGGCCCGGTTCCACGAAATCCTCCTGCACGGCGGGCAACTCCCCTTCCCCTGGGTGGAAAAAAGATTGAAAGCCGCAGCCAGGTAACTTATCTTAAAAGTTTGGAAGAGAAAATTGCTGTAGTGGGGCGGGAAAGCGCAGCGCATTCCGCCTATCGCTGCTGAGAATGATAAAATCTCTACTGTTTTTAAGCAAAAATTGAAAAGCAAAAATCGTATTATGAAAATACCCAAACTCCAAGAGAATATCCAAGGATGGTTTGAAGAGCGGCTTCCAGGTTTCCATTGCGAATGGAACCTGGGCAGCCCCGGGGGCTGGTATTACCAGGAGATGGCCCAGCATTTGGGCCAACTGGCCTGGGAGCGGCTGCGGCCGCACCTCGGTCTCCCCTTTGACCTGAACTACCGTTCCCCTTATTTCCATCCGGCGCGCCCCTTTGCCCAGATGCTCCTCCGGGGCCACATCGCCCGCCACGGCCGGGAAGTTCCCCCCTTTATCGTGCTCCTGGCCGAAATCGAGACCCTGGATCAGGTGGTTGAAAACCAGCGCCTGGTACAGTACCTGAACTCCGTGGCCGGGGTGGAGGCCGCGCTGGCCGCGCCGGAGCATCTGTCTCTCTACCGCGGCCAGGTGAGACTCAAGGGCCGCCCGATTACCCTCATTTATATGGACTTTAACAACGACACCCTGCTGAAGATGGGGCGGGAGATCAATATCAATCCGGTCAAGGCCGCCATCCGCCAGGGTCTCCTCATCAACCCCCGGGGCATGGAACCGGTGGGGGTCAAAGGCGTATTTGAAGCCATCAGCGGCCCTCAACGGAGACGGCTGTCGGCCAGCACGGTGCGCCGCACTCCCTGGACCCGGCTGCTTTACCCCCGGAGCACCACCGGACCCCAAGGGGAAAAGATTGCCGACCTGTTGGAGTGGACCCTCTGGCATCTGCCGCAGCTGATCCTCAAGCCCGCGCAGGGCTACTCCGGCCAGGGCATTATGGTGGGGCCCCGGATCGCGGACCCGGAGGCAGCCATCCAGGAGGCCCTCGCCCACGGGGGCTACATCGTTCAATCCCTGGTGCCCCTGGAAGACTGGCAAGAGTATTATCCCACGGTTGAGGCCGCCGCGGCCCAAATCCGCATCGAACCCCGCCAGACCGACTTCCGTTGTTTCATCACCGATCAGGGCCTCATCGGCTTCCTGGGCCGGTTCGGGGGCATTCCCACCAATGTCGGCTCGGGGGGCGGCACCCAGTCCTTCGCCCTGCTCAAAAGCGACCTCACCCTTCAGGAGGCCGACGATCTCTTTAACCGGGCCTTGGAGAAATTGCCTTACCGCCTTTACCTGGAAGTTCAGGAAGAGGTGCACCGCGTGTCCGTGGACCTGGGCTTCACTTATCTTCCGGGACCCATCCCCACCAGCCTCAAGCCCCGGATGCTCAAATGGCAGCACCTTGCCGGTCTCCGACACTATGCCTACCATCTCTGGCGGGACGCGCAGACCCTGGAAAAATTGTGGCGGCACGGGAAACTGGAGGACGTGGCCCCCATCACCCCAGAGGAAAAGGCCCTGGCCCGCCTGGCCCCCTGGGCAGGCCGCCCGGCCCTGATGGTCTCGGACGGTCTTTATAACTTCCGGGGCGCGGGGTTTTGAGGCCGGTTTTTTTAGACGAGCTTTGAACTCTTTTCAAAGGCAGCCATGGACCATCCCCCCGTGCCCCCCGATTGGTGGCGCCACCTTTTTGATGAGACCTATCTCCGGACCGACGCCCGGAGCGTCCAGGATGCGGAGCTGACGCGGCGGGAGGTGGATGAGGTCATCCATACCCTGGATTTGGGCCGGGAGGAATTTATCCTGGACCTCTGCGGCGGCCAGGGACGGCATGCCCTGGAAATGGCCCGGCGGGGCTACGGCCGGGTGCTGGTGCTGGATTTCTCCCTGCCGCTGCTCTCCTGGGGCCGGGCCCAGGCGCAAGGGGCAGGCCGGCCAGTGGCTTTTGTCCGGGGGGACGCCCGCAGCCTGCCTTTTGGGGGGGCAAGTTTTCACGCGGTTTTATGCCTGGCCAACTCCTTCGGCTACGGGGCCACCAGGGGGGATGATCTGCGGATTTTAGAAGAGGCCTGCCGCCTCTTGCAGCCCGGGGGCAGGCTCTACCTGGAGGTCGCGGACCCCGGTTACGTGCGCCAGCACCTGCCGCAGCAGTCCTGGCACGAAGCTCCCGGGGACCTGGTGGTCTGCCGCCGGCGCTGGCTCACCCCGGAGCACCTCATCTGCCGGGAGATGGTCCTGTCGCGGCAAGATGGCCTGGTCCGGGATTGCGCCTATCAGGTGCGGCTTTATGAGCCCCAAGACCTGGAAGCACATCTAAAAGACGCGGGCTTTGCCCGGGTGGCGGCGATGCGGGAGAGGGCGGCGGAGACGCAACCGGGTGAGCGGGGCGCGCTCAGCCGTCGCCTGACAGTGGCCGCCTGGAAGGAGTAAGTCTCCGGAATTCAGACCTGCACTTGCGGCGTGAATCGGGCGAGGTCTTCAATGCCTAAAGCCTGCTCCAGGCCGGCCACCTGGACCACGATCTTTTCATAACCCCCTTTGCCGAACCGGGCTTCCTCCTGGTCTTCGAATTTATCTCCCAATTCCAAGAACTCCTGGGGTGAAACTACGGAACGGAAGGCCGGAAAGAGCACCGTGTCTTCCCGGGCCGCGTGGGGACGGTACATGCGGGTGAAGGCCTGGAGAGAAGCCGCTAATTTTTGGCGGTCAGCGGTCGCGGCGGGAGAGAGGAGAAAATCGGTGATGGTTCGCCCTGCATGGTGCTGGCGGCGGAGGGTCTCCACCAGATCGACCAGTTTCCCCGCCTTCTCAAAACGGGGAAAGACGTAGTCTTCCTCCAGCTTCTCGTGGTAGTCCTCGATGAAGCGGCGGATGAGAGTAGCGGCCTCGGTGAGCACTGCGGGGGGAAATTCTTGCTCCTGCTTAAGCCTCACTACCAGGTCATCGAAAATGAGAAAGATGCGGCGCAGCACGCCGTGCTCCCGCATCAGGTCTTCGGGGGCCGTTACTTCCCCAGCTTTTTCTTCCTTTTCCCCGCAACCCGGCAGGAGCAACGGGCTGCTGAGAGCGGCCAGGCCAATGAGGCTGCCGCTAATTAAAAAACTGCGCCTGGTTTCTAGATAATCGAGAATTTTCATAACTCTCTCCTTGCAGGAAAGCTAATTCATTATTAAATAGAAACAAGGGGAAAATCCGGTAAAAAGCCAAGGGCAAGATGCCGGAACTAACTCTCAGTAATATCAGGCAATAACCTCTAAGCCCAGGTTCACCTGCACATCTGCCGGGGAAGTCATCAGTAAAATTATCGAACATTTTTGTGTTGTTGTTGGTTTTTTGAACATTTTTCATAATTAAATCTATGCTGTTGTTTTTCTGGACAGGTTTCATATTGACAGAGAAGGTAATTGTGCTATGATGCACAAAGGTTCCTGATACCCCCCCGGGGTTAGCTTTTTTGTGAAAAATCCTCACAGATCACCCCCCTGGGATTTCTCAAAATGGATTTCTATCAGTCTTCATCTCAGCTAAGGACTTGAATTATGGAGAAAGGAAGACCTCTGCTTCGCTGGACCGGAATCCTGTTGGTATTCGCCGCCGTCTCCTGCATGTGCATCGAGGCCCGGGGTGAGAAGGAGGCGGTGAAGGCCCCGGATTCAGGGCGGTCGGATCGCCTCAAAATTGACACCTTGGCCGCGTATCAAAAGCTGGAGTTGCCTCCGGTTGTCTTCTTCCACGATAAGCATACCGACGCGTTGCTTAAGGAGAAGAAAAGCTGCGAGACCTGCCATCCGGTGGTGGATAAGAAACTCTCCCTCAATTTCATGCGCACGAAGGACACGAAGCCCGGAGAGATCAAAGACATCTACCACAAAAATTGCATAGGCTGCCACATGGACATGGCCGCGGCCGGCAAAACGAGCGGGCCGCCGGACGGTTTGTGCCGTTCCTGCCACAATGCCGAGCCCCAGGGACCGGCAGCCAGACAGGCCGCCGGGCTGGACAAAGTCCTGCACTACCGGCATGTGGCATCCAAGAGCATCGCCGCCCCGGCCCCCTCCAAAGACAAAGACAACTGCGCCGTCTGCCACCACGAATACGACCAGAAGACCAAGAAGATTTACTACGCTAAGGGTCAGGAGAGCGCTTGCGGCTATTGCCATGAAGCGAAGCCTCAGAAAGGCGTGAAGAGCTTGGAGCAAGCGGCGCACCAGGACTGCGTGCTCTGCCATCTGGATCTCTCCAAAAAGGGAGTGAAGGAGAAGGTGCCGGTCCGCTGCGATGATTGTCACGGCGCCAAAGCGCAGGCGCAGATTGCCAAGAATAACCAGGAAGTGGCGGCCCAGCTGAAGAATCCGGACGTCCTGCGGATTAAGCGGGGACAACCCAACGCCACCATGATCACCTACGATCCCAAATTCGAAGACAAGCCCGGAAAACCCATCCTGATGAGCCCGGTGCCCTTCGATCACCAGAGTCACGAGAAGTACAGCAACTCCTGTAAAGTCTGCCACCACGCGTCCCTGGAGGCTTGCGGCAAGTGCCATACCCTGGGGGGAGCGAAAGACGGCAAAAATGTGACCTTCGAGCAGGCGATGCATGCCCCGACCAGCAAACACAGCTGCGTCGGTTGCCATGCCGGCCAGCAGGCCGCGTCTAACTGTTTCGGCTGTCATCGCAACCTGGTGGGCGCCTGGAAAAAGGATGAGGCATCCTGCCGTCAATGCCACATGGCCTTTCCTGGCAGCGCTCCTGCCAAGGGTGTCTTAAGTCCGCAGCAGAAGGCCGGTATGGCCGAGACCCTGCTGAAGAGCCGGACCCCCACCACCGGGACTTATCCCCTAGATGACATTCCGGATAAAGTGGTGAT
>JAKAGH010000216.1 GCA_021817645.1 Deltaproteobacteria bacterium | reverse complement strand
AGCCATCCTGGAAGCGGTGAGCATTGCTGCAGAGAAATTCCTGCAAAACGAATCCTGGGCGAAAGATATTCAGGAGATTTTGAGGCGTTTGGGGGAATCAGCGGCTGTCAGCCGCGCTTATATTTTTGAAAATCAAGTGAATGAAGCGGGGGAAATACTGGCAAACCAGCGATTTGAATGGGCCGCGCCGGGAATCGAGCCCCGGATAAACAACCCGGAACTGCAAAACTTTTCCTGGCGGGCCGCAGACTTTGGCCGTTGGGAAGAAGAGTTGTCCCAGGGCCGCATGATCGTAGGCCATGTCCGGGATTTCCCGGGGTGCGAGCAGGAGTCTCTGGCCTCCCAGGAGATCAAATCCATCGTGGTTATGCCGATGTTCGCCGGACCACACTGGTGGGGAATGATCGGCTTCGACGCCATTAAGGAGGAACGGCAGTGGTCGGCGGCGGAGCTTGAGGCCCTGAAAGCCGCGGCTAGCATCCTGGGGACTGCCATCCAGCATGAGCAGGGAGAACAAGCCCTGCGGAGAACTGGGGAAAAACTACGACTTCTTACCGCGGAGCTCATTCACGCCCAGGAAAAGGAGCGCAAACGCCTGGCCGCAGAACTGCACGATGAGCTGGGCCATGCCCTCTTAACTTTGAAACTCTCCATCCGCTCCCTGGAAAAGGAGCTGACGCCGGGTCAAATTTCCTTAAAAAAGACGGCTAACCGGATTCTCCAGAGCATAGGCGAGACCATTGAAGGAGTGCGGCGTCTCTATCATGACCTGAGCCCGGGTGATCTGGAGGATTTAGGCCTGACCACTGCTTTAAGAAATATGATAGAAGACTTCAAAGAACTGCACCCGAAAATTAAATGGAGAGTGGATTTGGTTAATCTGGATGGCCTGTTCGACGTACCAGCTGCAACAGTTATCTATCGGGTGATGCAAGAAGCCCTGACCAATATCGGCAAGCATGCCCAGCCGAAAAAGGTTTCCCTGAAGGCCAAAAAGAAAAGTCGGGGAATTTCCATCACCATCGAAGACGATGGAAGAGGCTTTGACAGCGCCCAGATTCTTAACGATAAGCGGACTTTGGGTTTGCTGGCCATGGAGGAGCGGATTAAGATCTTGGGCGGCTCTTACACTCTCTGGAGTGAGAAAAATCGGGGCACCAGAATCTCCTTCACCGTTCCCTTTCCGGTGCCGGAGGCTTAAAATGATAAATTTTTCCATTGTTCTGGCTGACGATCACGTATTATTCCGCCGCGGTATCCTGAAAATTATCCAGGAAGTGGACGGTTTTGAAGTGGTGGGCGAAGCCGGAGATGGTCTCGAACTCTTGGAGCTGCTAAAAACCACCAGCCCTGACCTGATCATACTGGACATTTCCATGCCCAATCTTCGCGGCCTAGAGGCTACCGAAGAAATTAAGAGGCAATATCCGCAAGTTAAGGTCCTGCTCTTGACCATGCACAAGAAGAAAAGCTTCGTGCAATTGGGGCTGAAAGCCGGAGCCGACGGTTTCTTACTCAAGGAGGATGCGGATTCGGAACTGTTCCGGGCCATCAAAACCATCAGGAAGGGGAATTTCTACCTTTCCCCGCTTCTCGCCAATATCATGCGGGACCTGGCTTTGGTGGAGTCAGAAACTGAAAAGCTTACTAGACGCGAAAGAGAAGTTCTGAAACTTCTGGCCGAGGGGAAAAAATCCCAGGAGATCGCTGCTCTTCTTTATATCAGCCCCACCACAGTGCGCACTCATCGGTACAGCATCATGAGGAAACTTAACCTTAAGAGCCTGGCTGATCTGATCAGATATGCCACGTCCCACGAATTAATTTCCACGGATTGATTTTTATGCAAACCTTCTAGTCATTTCGATCAGACAAAAATAATCATTCGGCGAATAGACGCCGCCATTCACCCCTGCCATATTAAAGCCTGCCGGTTTATCGGACCGCTTCTTGCACCTCAGCCAAACGGCTGAACTGCCGGGATTTTAATTAGTTAAACCATCTGCGCAAGAATTTATAGATTTCACCGAGAGAATTGCCGTGAAGCCAGCAGAAATCCTCATGGTATTTGAAGGCCTGCCTATTCTGTCGCTAATTGCAGGGGCTCTGAAATTCCAGGGTCATCGCGTCACTGTGGCCAAGGATGCCTCCAGCCTTGCGGCTGGGTTGGACCGGAAAACCTACGATCTGATCATCCTTAAATTTTCAAGAGGACCAGAAGCAACGACGGTGCTCAACATTCTTAAACCACAGATAAAACTCATTATCTTGAGCGAAGAACACAAATTGCCTTTGGAAGCCTACCATGTTGAGGTTGCGGATTACATTTTCTTGCCCTGTCGCTCACTGGAAATTTGGAAGCGAATTGACGAATCGGTGAAAAGATTGGAATTCAAGCCGCTTCCTAAAGAGACGACAAATCACCTGCACGCAGTCAACCAACAAGTTTACCACCAATTAGTTTCTATGTTCAATGTAATGAGGACGTCTATACTGTCGATATCCACTAACATGCAACTCTTACAATCAAAAGTTAGATGCAGAAATGATCAAAAACTTGTGGATCTCTGCCAACAGGCTTACGAAATTAACCTGGAGTTGCTTGCGATTATGAGAGAACTCGAAGAACCTTTTGGAAGATTCAGTTCAAGGAGTCCTCTGCTTTGATTCACTAATTCATAGAGAGGGGAGAGATGAAGCTAACAAAATACCAAGAAAGTGAAGAGTTAAAAAATTATTTTGATGTTCGCTTAGCTATTATTGAAGTGAGGCCTGGTGAAACCGGCGAGGAGGCCTGGAACAGGCATGTAAAGGAATACCCGGAGCAAATCAATGCCAAGGTAAGGATTTTTAATAGAATAACAGAAGCTGGAAAAAAGGTTTCCTCTTCTTTTGCGAGGTTGTGAGAGAAGGGTTTCTTAAATTGTGAAATTATTGCCTTTTAGACTTGGCTATCTACTATTTTTGAAAAACCTCAAACAGCAATTATGATCGAGGGCTCGGCTTCCGGGGCCATGAATTTTCGGGGCCATCTCTGCGTTCACCCGCGTTACGGCCCGGTGACTCGCTCACCATCTCTTAGATGGCTTTGTCGATGGGCTTCAGGCACTCGGGTTCCCTCCTACCTGCGATCCAAGCTACAGGGCCTCTGGCTCTTACCCTGGCCAGGCTAACTCTTGCTGAACATGCCAGCCTTAGCTGGACACCCGATCATATCGGGAATTTTCCCCACCCAACCGAAGGCTGGTCGATGGGAGCCGGATTAGTCGAGAGATTTATGTCCGGTTCTGGGAGAGCGTGGGGGTGAGATTCCCCCCATGCTACTCGGTTACGGAGCTTGGTTCCACATTGCTTCTATCTACCACTACCCCATTGAGATTCCGGCCGTCAATTCTACTACTGGGGTCTAAGTGGCTCTGGCCCAACAGCTTCACCAGGTTAAACGCCTCCAAAGCCAAAGCCATCATAGCCAGACCGTACGGGGATGTTTCGTCCACCCTCAATCTCTGACACGCGCGTTTTGCCAGGGGTTCCCCATCCTGAGGGAAGTTCAGCCCTTGCCCCAGTAGCAGGAGCACCTGGGCCAGGTTGAGAGCCTCCATAGCTATGCCTTTCAGAGCCACGCCGTGACGGGAGCTCTCGTCCAACTCTATCCTCCGGCAGGCCTCGCGCGCCAGCTGCCTCGCCATAGGCCCGCTCCAATCCGCGTAGCGCTCGAAGACCCCGGAGTTTATCACTGTGGTCACTAAATGGTCGGAATAACCCTTAATCGTAGCCATAATCCAGAGCCCCTCTGATAAGAAATGTTTCCCTCTAGGCGATAAGCAATCTTTGCTTCTCAGGAGAAATTATTATGTCACAGCAAGAGGCGGTAGCGCTTGAAAAGCTTTTGAGCTGATAATTAATGCGGGAGTAAGCTTATTGTCTTGTCGCCCTCCCGCCTAAAGCTTTATAACATAAATATTGAATGATGTGAATTTATTATTAATATAATTTTACCATAGACATTATTTGTTGATAATTATAGTTTTATTTGTACGTTCGGTCGTCATATGAACCATGTTACTGCGGATTGATTACTGCTATGATTCGGGACTTATCAGGAAGCTAAAAACTCCCCATACCCAGCCCATATCTCCTTTTTTCTCTGGTTCACCGCTAAGTCCCCTGGTGGCAAGGACTACAAAGGACGGTAAAAGGGCCAGTTTCTTCATATCTTCTCCCCCCTCCTTAACTCATATCAAGTTATATATTGATATATTGAAGTATATAATATATTATATTGTAATATATAGTTATATGTAGCAATTATGGGGCAAATTGGAAGGAGATTATGGAAGATAACCTAGTGCTAACCACAGAGGAAGCAGCGGAATTTTTGAAGCTGACGCCCTTCACGGTGCGGGATTATGCCAGACGGCGGATTTTGCCGGCCCGCAAAGTGGGCAAAGGCTGGCGTTTTTATAAGCCTGACCTGGTGGCCTGGTTGAGGGACTATCAGGCCCCAATTTAAGCGGGGTGAAAGTCTGTGAGGAGAAGATATGGACCGGATATACGACCGGAAAACCCGGGAGGCGGTAAATGGGGAAGTGCCGGGAATGATGAGGTACTCTAGGCGCAAGCGCATTATCGGAACTTCTGAAAGCGCAGGCTCAACTAAAAGAATTAAACACTAAACTAATGGAACTATCGTAGCCATGATGGATAAAATAGAAGCAGCCCAGATCCTGCTGCAAAGAGTCGAAGAAAAGCTATTTCTCGAAGGTTTCAGCAAATAATCTTCTTTCGACTATATTGAAAATTGAAAAGATTAGGAAGGCTTGAAAGTAGCGTAAGGCATGAAAGACCATCAGTTGCCAAGTAGCAAGCGCCGGTTACGAGAGGCATAGCACCAAATAACCCCACAGCGCCGGGGAGGGGGTGCAGACTCTCCCCACTTCAGGAAGGAAGGTCATGGCAAAATTGATTTGGGAGACGGTGGATAGCGACATGCAAGAGAGAAGACCTGGCGCCCCCCCGACTATCCATGTCGCAAGAGCAAAAGTGCCGGGTGGATGGCTGGTCAGAACTAGCATAACGGGGCAGCAACTTCCTGAGACAGTTTATTTACCTGACCCTAACCAAGAATGGCAATAATTTGAGGCGTCATCGCGACAAGGAGGCCCCACATGGGCGTTACTGTGCGGCAAAAGGTTAAGAACATAGGAAATCCCTTGGGCGGCCCGCCTCCTGGGAGACGCCAGGCCATGGAGAAAGCCCCGCCGCCATTGAACCGCGAGTTGAAAGGCGGCTGGTGGGTAAGATGGCCGGCCGGACCCTCTGGAGACTCTTTAGATGAAGGGGCTAAGCCCTTCGTCCACCTGAAGGATGATTAAAATGGAAGGTGAAAAGGAAATGGTAGAATTACTTGAAAAATTATTCTCTGAAATGAAGTTGATAACAAAATGGCAAAACGAATTTGGGAACAAAGTAATCAAATTAGCGGCTGATCTTAAGGAATTAGAGGCCAAAGTGGAGTTACTAGGAAAGATAATTGAGGGAGGATAGACCATGGCGGTCTTAGCTGAATGCCCACGGTGTCACCGGAAGCAGGCCGTTAAGAACCGGAACTGCGCCGGCTGTGAAAGCGACCTGACTGCGGGATCAAGGCGGCTGCATAATTTCGGTTTATTCGAAAAAATTTATTGAGGTTAAAACCCATGGCAATTGTTC
>JAKAGH010000215.1 GCA_021817645.1 Deltaproteobacteria bacterium | reverse complement strand
GAAAGAGGGCGCTAAAACTCGTCGTCCTTCCGGGCCTGTTTGGGGCCCATGGCCACGCCGCGTTTGGACGCGCGGATAAACTCCAATAGATGCGTGACTTCCGGGGTCAGGGGCACCTCGGCTTCCACCTCCTCCAGGGCCTGCTTCAGATTGGCGCGCCGCCCGAAGAGGATGCGGAAGGCCTGGCGTACGGGCGCGATCTGGTCTGCCTTAAACCCGGCCCGGCGCAGGCCGATCAGGTTAACGCCCTTGACGACGTGGGTGTCATCGATATTGGCGTAAGGCGGCAAGTCCCGGGAAGCCCGGGCTCCGCCCCGCATCATCACCAGAGTGCCCACCCGGATGAACTGGTGCAGCAGGCAGTTGGCGGAAATAAAAGCCCGGTCGGCCACCTCCACATAGCCGCCCACCAGCGCGCCGTTGACCACCACCACGTTATTTCCCAGGGAAGAGTTGTGGGCCATATGGGAGAGCGCCATGAGGAAATTGTGGTCACCCACCCGGGTGGCGCTGCCGGGTTTGGTGCCCCGGTGGATGGTGACATACTCCCGGATGAGATTGTGGTCGCCGATAATGGTGTAGCTTTCTTCCCCGGTAAACGCATAATCCTGGGGATCGTAGCCGACGACGGCCCCGAAACCGATCAAGTTGTGGGCGCCGATGGTGGTATAGGGGCCGATATAGGCATGGGCCAGGATGCGGGTGCCGGGGCCGATGCGGCTGGGCCCCTCGATGGTCACACCCGGTCCCACTTCCACGTCCGGGGCCAACTCTGCATCCGCGGCGATTTTAGCGCTGGGGTCAATTTTCATAATATTTATAGTCCCATTTATAAAATAAGCCTTTGGAAAAACGGGGTATTCCCCCCCTTTTCTAAAGGGGGGTCAGGGCGGATTTTATAAGCGCCCCAAAATCCCCTTAAATCCCCCTTTACAAAGGGGGACTTAAAAACCTGTTACCCGCGATGCATTCCCATTAACTATGACACTAAGGTCAAGGGGCATCGCCTTTAACTCCCTGTAACAATTCCCGCAGGTAATGATATTTCAAGAAATTATAACGGCTGGCTTGCAGCGACAGCTGCAAGCCCAGCGCCCCTTCCAGAAAGCCCCTTTTTAAGAAAAACAGCTTGAGGAAGGTCAAGGCCGGACGCCAGAGCAGTTCTCCGGGCAGGGGGCGGCGGCCCGCCTGGCGCATCTCCTGGGCCGCCAGGCGGGCGTAGCGGTCCTGGCGCGCGGCATACTCTTCCAAATTATTATAGGAAAAGTGCTCCAGGGGCGTGCGCAGAACCCCCACCGGTCCGGCCACCTCCACTTCCTCATGCACCTGCCGTTCCCGGAAACGGCCCTGGCCCCGGCGGAAGAGGCGCAGGGTATAGTCCGGATACCAGCCTAAATGTCTGATCCAGCGGCCGCCCACATAGGTTTTCCGGGGTATTTTGTAGGCCGCCAGCGGGCCGTCGGTTTTGACCACCCCAAGAATCTCCGCCTGCAATGCCGCGGGCACCCGCTCATCCGCGTCCAGGGACAAGACCCAATCGCCTTGGGCCTGCGCCAGCGCGAAGTTTTTAGTGCCGGCAAAGCCGCGCCAATCGATGGTGAAGAGGCGATCCGTAAACTTCCGGGCCAATTCCAACGTGCGGTCCGTGCTCCCGGAGTCCACCACCACCACGATCTCGTCCGCAAAGCGCACCGACTCCAGGCAGGGGACGATGTTGGCTTCTTCATTCAGGGCGATGACGGTGACGGAGAGCCGCATGGGAACAGTTTTCAGTTTTTAGTTTCGAGTTTTCAGTTATTTCTTTGATATTTCGGTGAAGCTCGGCTTCTTAAGCTTTTGCCAAAAACTGAAAACTATCATTTTAGGGGTTTGGCCTCTTCCACCAGCATGATGGGGATATCGTCTTTAATCTCATAGAGCAGGCGGCACTTGTCGCAGATGAGGCCGTCGCCTGTCTCATTGAGACGGATCTCCCCCTTGCATTGGGGGCAGGCCAGAATTTCCAACAGTTCTTTACTTATAGGCATGGGGCCTCCGTTTGGTCGAAATCAATCACCGGGGTAATTTCTAATTTTGGCGGGCAAGACCCGCCCTTTCAAGCTGACAGCTGATCGCTGAAGGCTGACAGCCAGCCGCCGTTGACGTTGATGGTCCGGCCGGTGATCTATCCGTTTTCCACCAGCATGCCAGTGAGATCATCCAGTGCCATGCGGTTAATTATATTATCAATTATTGCCCCGGTCTCACAAGGATTTCTCCACTGCGGCCAGGACCGCGTCCGGGGCCAGCTCCAGGAGGCAGCGGGGCTCCGGGCAGTGCCGCTGAAAACAAGGGCTGCACTCCAGCCCCAGGCGCACCACCCGGTGGCCTGGGCCGAAGGGGCCGGTGCGTCCGGGGGAGGTGGGGCCGAAGATCGCCACCACTTTGGTGCCCAGGGCCGCAGCCAGGTGCATGGGGCCGGTGTCCGCGGTAATAGCCAGGCGGGCTTTTTGCATGACCCCGGCCAGTTCCGGCAGCGAAGTGCGGCCAGCCAGGTTCAGGGCCTGCTCCCGCATCCGGGTGATTATTTGGTCTGCCAGCTCCTGGTCCGCAGCGCTGCCGGTGATTATCACCCCCAAACCCTTCTCCCGGCTGAGCCAATCCCCCAGCTGCGCCCAACCCGCGGCCGGCCAAAGCTTGGTGGCCCAACGCGCGCCGGGATGGAGCACCACCCAGGGGCGATCCCCGGATGCCAGGAAATCGGGGAGCGCCGGGGTTAAACCCAACCGGAACCGGGGCAGGGTAGGGGGGGCCCCCAGGTGCCGGGCCACATTTAAGTAGCGCCAGACCGCGTGGGCCTCCGGGTCATAAGGCGGAATCCGCTCGGTCAGGGCCAGGTAGCTCAACTCCCGGGTGCGGTCATAGCCCACCTTGCGGGGGCTCCGGGCCAGGGCCACCCACAGGGCGCTTTTCAGGAGCCCCTGGAGATCGATGACCAGGTCGAACCGGCTGGCCCGGACCCGGCGCAGCAACCGCAGCAGCCGCAGCACTTGATCCCGCCCCATCTCCTGCCCCGGCCGCACCCGGGGCACGCCCCAGACCTCGTCCAAGGCCGGGTGTCCGGCTATCAGGGGGACGAAGGCCTCTTCCACCAGCCAGGTGATCTGCCCCTGGGGATAGAGGTTCCGCAGCGCCTCCAGGGTCGGCAGCGCATGGATGACGTCCCCGAAGGAGCTTAGTTTGACCAGCAATATACGGGGTAATAAAAAGCTCATCATGAGAACTTCAAGCCAATTTCAGAATGGAGAAATTTGCTCCGGGCCGGGGCTCCCGGTTTGAGGCTTAACCCCGCCGGGTTTGATAGTCTTCACCAAGGCCCGCATAGCCAGGATGGCCAGAACGATGGCGGCAAAGCGCAGATAATACCAGTAGTCGTATAATATCCTCAAGGTGTCCTGCGCGGCTATCAGGTTAACGTCCGTAGGTCTGGGGTTGTATCGTACCAAATAGGCCAAGGCTCCTAAACTCTTTACCTCACCGCTAAAGGAAACCACCGCGATGGCAGCCCCTAACAAGGCCACTATAATAAGGTTGACACGCAGACTCATTACCACCTCTTCCTCTTAATAGGCCGTCATCAGGCGGATGATTTTTGCTGTTTTCATGTATGGCTGGGATACGCAGGGATAAATCGCTATTTTTTTAAATCGTTAATGATCCACTCCGCCGCGTCCAACAAATCCTCGGCGATATGCGCGGGCTGCACTGCCCAGGTGTGGCCGAAATGCTGATATTCTCCCCGGCCATAGCCCGTAAGCACAAAAATCCCTTTGGCCCCGGCGTTGGTCCCGGTTTGGATATCCTTATACCGGTCCCCCACCACATAGGAGCGGGACAGGTCAATATCCAACTCCCCTGCGGCTTGAAGAATCAGGCCGGGCTGGGGCTTGCGGCAGGCGCAACCGTCCTCGGGGCCGTGGAGGCAAGCATAGATGCCGTCCAGGTGCGCCCCTTGCGCGGCCAGCAATTGACGGAGACGGGCATGGACTTCCTCCACCAGGTCCGCGGGGAAATAGCCCCGGGCCGCGCCGGATTGGTTGGTGACCACCACCACCTTGACGCCCGCTTCATTGAGCCGTTTGATGGCCGCTGCCGTCCGGGGCAGCAGCACGAACCGGCTCGGGTGATTGATATAGCCCATCTCTTCGTTAATGGTGCCGTCCCGGTCCAGAAAAACCGCGCTTTCTTTCATAAGCCTTCCTGCAGCCAGGTACGGGCTGCTGCTGTTGCTTCCTCCACGCCGATATCCAGGAGGCACTGGTAATCCCGGTCGCAGGTCCGTTTAAAACATGGGCTGCACGGCCGGGGGTGGTGCAGCACTGTGGCCTTGTCAGTAAAGGGACCGGTGGCCACCGGGTCCGTGGACCCGAAGATGGCGACCAGGGGCGTGCCCAGGGCCGCGGCCGCGTGCATCAGACCTGAGTCGTTGGTGAGCAGCAATTTCAAGTGCGCCAGCACTCCCAGGGCCTGGCGCAGATCGGTGCGGCCGGTAAGGTCCAGGGCCTCAGGGAGCTGCGCCCGTACCTGTGCGGCCGCGGCCCGGTCCTCCGGCCCGCCCAGGAGGACCAGACGGGCGCCGCATTCTCTTTGTAGTTCCCGGCCCACCGCCGCGAAGCGCTCCGGCGGCCAGCGTTTGGCCGGGCCGTAGGCCGCGCCCGGGCTCAGGCCCACCCAGGGGCCTGCCGGGTGCTCATTTTTTAACAGAGCGGCCCCGGCCTGGACTTCCCCCTCCCGGAGATAAAGCCGGGGAGGCAGAAAATGGTCCACTCCACCCAACCCCTGGAGCACCCCCAAGAGATAATAGACCGTGTGCAGGCCCGCCAACCCTTGATAGCCGCTGATGGCGGCATTAAGCAAAGGCCCCCGGCCGTCGGTGTTGTACCCGATCCTGACCCGGGCTCCGGCCAGCCACAGGCCCAGTGCGCTTTCCCAGGAGTTGGGCAAGGCCAGCCCGAGATCGAAGGGGCGGTTTTCGGTTTTCGGTTTTCGGTTTTCGGTTAACTGCCTCTTTGTCCGGCGAAGATGCCAAAGGGTGCGCCATTTCTCCGGGCCGGAAGGATGGGTTACCACTTCCGACACTCCTGATTGGCAAATAAACAGGGGGGCTACCCGGGGCGCGGCCAAGATGGTCATCCCGGCCTGGGGAAAAAGGAAGTGCAGACCTGACAACGTGGGCAGGCTCATGACTGCGTCCCCCACCCAGTTGGGGGCGCGCACCAAAATACACCGCACTGCGGCCGGATCGCCGGAAAACCTTCCCCTGACTTTTAACTGTTGGAATCGCTGCCGGACTTCAGAAGGGAGGCGGATCAATGATTCGTCTTTGTCCTTCTGAGCTGGACCCGCCGGCGCAGGATAGGTGCAGGACGCAATATTTCCCCCCTTTTCTAAAGGGGGGGAGGGGGGATTATCAGCAGCCTTCGGTAATCCCCCTAAATCCCCCTTTAAAAAAGGTGGACTTAAAGAGCCCTTTCCGGAAGCATCAGAAACTTGGCCGGGTGATTTTTGCAGGGGAGTTTTGGTGGCGCCAGCTTCCCCGGGGTGGCCGGGTCCGGCTATCTCACCTAAAATCTCTAAGATATGTTCCCCTCCGCCTTCCTCCAGGCGGGCTGCCACGTCCAGGACATACAGGGGCAGGGGGTAGGCCCAATTTTCCCCCAGGCGGGCCCAATCCTTGGCAGTGGTGATCAGGG
>JAKAGH010000214.1 GCA_021817645.1 Deltaproteobacteria bacterium | reverse complement strand
GATATCTACGGCTTCGTGGGCATCATTATGCTGGTGGGTATCGTCAAGAAAAACGCCATTATGATGATCGACTTCGCGTTGGAGGCCCAGAGAAAAGAGGGAAAATCGCCCCTGGAGGCCATCTATTCCGGGGCTTTGATCCGCTTCCGGCCCATCATGATGACCACCATGGCCGCGCTCATGGGCTCGCTGCCCATCGCTTTGGGCCTGGGCGCGGGCGCGGAATGCCGGCGCCCTCTGGGGCTGGCGGTGGTGGGGGGGCTCCTGGTCTCCCAGCTTTTAACCCTCTATATCACGCCGGTATTTTACCTCTACATGGAGTCCTTCAAACAAAAAGCCGGGGGCCTTTTCCGGCGGCGGGGCCCGGCGGCTGCGGATAAGATTGAAGCCTAAACCGACGCTATTCTGGGGTCGATTTTTACCCTGGATCAGGAAGTTAGCCTTGCTGCAAATAAATTAATCAAAGAATGAACTTAATTAAAATACCTGGGAAAATTTTTTTGCCAAAATAATGACAATTGTCAATTAATTGACTAAGAGCTTTTGGTATATTATTATAGTTATCAATAATATAACTGCTATTGATCCTATTCTGATCCCGCATAAATTTTTCTGCGACTTTCTCTAATTACCTCTTCTTATCCTGAAAAATCAATACCTTCACTGTAATCTTGCCATCTGGTCTAATATTTGCTAAACATTATTTTGTTTATCATAAGAATCGTCCGGATTAATGGACTTCTAGAAAAACAAAAGAAAGACCGATGGGCCGAGGCCGGCACATCATCCGGGCCTGCAACCCCTATCTCGTTCTCCACCCTGGCGCTTATTTTTCTTCCTCCCTGCTCCGGGTCCCAGGGATTGCCGAATTTTCCCCAAAGGAGGCGTTAGATGAAACGTCGGGAGATGCTGCGCCAAGGTCTGGGTGGTCTCCCCCAGGTTCTGCCCTGGGCCCTGGCCTCCACCGTTAGTCTGGGCAGACTTTTTGGTATCGGTGCAGGGCGGAACCGGCCCCGGGAGGTGGCCAGCTTCCCCCGCGGCAACCAGGAAGCGGAGGCCTCAGCGTTAAAAAAGGAGGAGGTCTAACGGATGCAAATTTCGCGGCGTGATTTTCTGAAATACTGCGGGCTGACTGCGGCCGCCTTGGGGTTGAGTAGCACTGAGCTGCTGCGCCTGGAAGAAGCCCTGGCCAATCCCAGCGCCCCCACCGTGCTCTGGCTGCAAGGCGCCAGTTGCACCGGCTGTTCCATGTCTTTTCTCAACTACATCTCCCCCACGGCTCCCACTTCTGCCGCGGACATCCTGATCAACAACATCAATCTGGCTTATCATCCCAACATTATGACCATGTCCGGCCAGGGCGCGGCCGATGTCGCCGAACAGGCCTACAATGCCGGCGGCTACATCCTGGCGGTGGAGGGGGGCGTGCCCACAGCCTTCGGCGGCCGGACCTGCTGGGCCTGGAACTACAACGGCGTGGACGTCACCTTCCAGCAGGCGGTGACCGATCTGGCTTCCAATGCCTCGATAATATTGAGCATCGGCACCTGCGCCGCGTTCGGCGGCATTCCCGCAGCCGGTCCCAATCCCACCAAGATCAAGAGCGTCAAGGCGGTTACTGGCAAGAACACCATCAACATTGCCGGTTGTCCTGCCAACCCTGATTGGACCGTCTACACCATCGTCCAGTTGCTGACGGGGGGAGCCTTGCCCCTGGACGCCAACGGCCGGCCCACGGCCATCTATGGGGCCACGGTGCATAGCACCTGTCCCCTGAAAAACGATCCGGAAAGATGCTTGTCGCCGCGAGGCTGCCGGGGTCCCGGAACTTTTCCGGGGCCCATCGAGCAGGCCCTCATCGGCACCCCGGTTAAGGATCTCAACCAGCCGGTGGAAGTGGTGCGGGTGATCCACTCCTTCGACCCGTGCCTGTCATGTGCGGTCCACGTCATGCGGCCGGATGCAGGAAAAAAGATTTTCACCCTGGCCCATTACCATGGCGGTGAAGAGGTCCACGCCCACGGCTCTGACCACAGGCACCATCATGAACATGACCATGAACAGGGTCATGGCCGGGCACATAATTACCACCACGAAGAGTCCCTTCCTTAACCCCCTAACCTCGGACCCTGCACCTCTCCTGCAGGGTCCGAGCCCTTTACCTTGACGGATTTTGAAGAATGCCTTGTAAATCCAGGAAACCCCGCATCCTCATCGCCGGGTTGGGAAATCTGCTCCTCATGGATGACGGCGTGGGCGTGCACGCTATTCAGGAGCTGCAGAAGAACCCGCCTGCCGGCGCAGTGGTGGTCGAGGTGGGCACTGCGGTGCTGCAGGCCCTCCACCTTCTGGAATGGGCCGACAAGGTCCTGGCCATCGACGCCATGCACGCCGGGCGCCGGCCGGGGACTGTTTATGCCTTCGGGGCAGAAGACGTGGCTCAAGGCGGCGTCCAGGCATCTCTTCATGAACTCAATTTCCTGGCGGCCCTGGACTTTCTTAAGCGCCGGACCAAACCGGAAATCGTCATTTTCGGGGTGGAGCCGGAAAAAATCGATTACGGCCTGGACCTGACCCCGGCCGTGGCCGCGTCCCTGCCGGCACTGACCGCGGCTATCCGGGAACAGGTGCGCCGCTGGCGGGGGGAGAGGGAAGTCTGCGGAGGATAGGCCCACAAGCAGATTAGCGGCCTCGCCTGCGTAAAAAACACCTACAGGCGGCTGTCCCCCCCCTTTAATGCCCTTACCCTCTGCCCACCCCACAGACTTTTAGGCCGCTGGCGGTTTAAGATAAAGCCCGCAGCCATATTTTATCTGGCCTCGATTTGCTGATTTGTGCAACACTCTACCGGAAATCATCTAATTATTAAAAAACACCTCTCCGACTTGAAGACTCCCCCCGCCATTTCTATATTCCTATTAGAGCCTAGTAAAATAATTTATCAGAAAATACAGCCATGTTCGTTAAAAGCTCACAACGGCAACTGGCTTTGTTCCTGTTGCTGCAGGTGGCATTCTTTCTGGCAGGGATCGGCCTGTTGGGCTATTTCTTTATCCGGGGCCACTTTCTGACGGCGTGGCAAGATGCCGCGATTTTCCACTTGGAACAGGCGGCCGAAGATCTTGACCGGGAGCTGGATGCGCCCATTAACTTGATGAAATCCTTTGCCAAGACTGGGAGTTCAGGGACCCAGCAATATCTCCAGGAACAGCTCGGATTACTGGAGGTGGTCAGTCGGACCAAATTGACCTGGCTCCAGAGAGGGTCCCGGAAGGTGGCTGCTGTTTCGCCGCCCCAGTATTTCTATCCGGAAGACAGAAAAGAGGTGGGCCTCAGGTCCCAACTTCTGAATGCGGCCGGCCATCCTTTGGGGACTCTGGAAGTGTGGCTGGATTTTAATTACCTGGTGCAAGGAGTGCTCACCACGGCCTGGATGCAAAACAACCGGGCCTGCCTGGTTACCGAAACCGGCCTGTTCCTGTCTCGCAGTAACTCTGCCAAGCCAATCCGGAAATATTTGGGGGAAACCCAGGACCCCTTAGAGCATGCCATGCAGGAGGCGTTGAAGAAAAAGCCCTATGGCACCCTGGCTGGTAAAGGCTATTTTCCAGACAAGCTCCTCGCGTTTTACCGGCTGCAGGCCGCTCCCTGGGCCATCGTGGTCCAGGGCCGGGGAAGCCAGATCCTGGCGCCCATCAACTATTTTCGCACCTATTATCTGGCTGCCGCGCTCCTGTGTCTGGGGTTGATTCTGGTGATCCTCCATGCTGGAGTGGCGCCCCTGGTGTCGGGTATCCGCAATCTATCCCAGAAAGCGGCGCAGGTGGCCCAAGGAGATTACGGCAACCCTCTGCCGGAACCCAAAGGGGAAATCGGCAAGTTGACCAAGGCCTTTAATTATCTGGTGTCAAGACTGAAGGAGCAGGATTCCATTAGAAAAACCTTCGGGGGCTACGTGGACCGGGAGCTTGCCCGGGAGTTGCTCAGCCAGCCCGATGGCGTCCGGGTGCGGGGAGAAAAGCGGAAAGTAGTCATTCTCTTTGCGGATATCCGGGATTTTACCGCCTTGACGGAGCCCCTGAGTCCTGAGGCCACTATCCACCTGCTGAATCGGTTCTTTTCCCTGATGATGAACCTCATCCAGCAACACCGGGGCATTATTGTGGATTTTCCGGGAGACGCGGTTCTGGCCTTTTTTGACCCGCTGAACGGCCTTTTGCCCCCGGTGGTGCGGCGAGCCCTGGACTGCGCCTGGAAGATGCAGAAAGCCATGGAGAAATTTAGCTTGCCCAACCAGGACCCATCCATTCCTCACCTCCAAATCGGCGTCGGGGTGCATGTCGGCGAGGTAGTGGTGGGCAACGTGGGCTCGGAAATCCTGGCCAAGTATGGCATCGTCGGCTCGGCGGTGAGTCTCACCCACCGGATTCAGGCCCAGGCCCGGGGAGGCGAGGTGCTGATTTCTGAGGCGGTTTACCGGGAAGTGGAGAGCGAAGCGCTGGTCCAGAAAGCATTCCAGACCCATCTCAAGGGCATTCCCGAGCACGCTTCTTTATATGTTTTTGAGGGCTTCGAGACTTAGCCCGAAGAAAGTCAGGTTCCTCAGGGGCCTGTGGCCCCCGCTCTCTCACTCAATTTCTTCAGCAAATCCGCGGCAGCAATTCTCCCGACGGCGGGTCCAGGATGCGGGCGGTGCCGATGCTGGTGCGCACTTGCACCCGGCCCGGGGGGCCGGCTTGCACTAATCCGATAATCTCCGCGTCGGCGCCGTAGCGGCTGGCCCGGACCGTGGCCAGGGCTCTCTCCGCGTCCTCGGGAGCCACGAAAATCAACATCTTGCCTTCGTTGGCCACCTTAAAGACGTCCAGGCCCAGGGCCTCGCAGGCCGCAGCCACCCCGGGTTTGACCTTGACCGCGGTTTCTTCGATTTCCAGGCAAACCTGGGACTGCCGGGCGATTTCGTTCAAAGACGCGGCGATGCCCCCCCGGGTGGGGTCGCGCATGGTGTGGATTTCCAAGCCCCCCTCCAGCAACTTAAACACGATTTCAGTCAGCGGAGCCACATCGCTGCTGAGGGAAGTCCCTTCCAGGAGATTTTCCCGGGCCAGCATCACCGTGGCCCCGTGATCGCCCACGGAGCCGGTGAGGATGATTTTGTCGCCGGGGAGGGCCGCAGCTCCGGAGACTCCGGGCCGCAGCACTTCCCCTACACCGGTGGTAGTGATGAACACCTGGTCCGCGGAGCCCCGGGGCACCACCTTGGTGTCCCCGGTGACAATGGCCACGCCGCACTCAGCCGCGGTCTCCCGCATGGACTGGGCTATACTCTCCAGAACTTTGATCTCCAGGCCCTCTTCGATGATGAAGGACGCGGACAGGGCCAGGGGCCGGGCTGCCGCGGTCAGCAGATCGTTGACCGTCCCCGCCACCGCCAACCTGCCGATATCCCCGCCGGGGAAAAAGATGGGGGTGACCACGTAGGAGTCGGTGGTCAGGGCCAGGTTTTGGGAGCCCACCTGCAGGGTGGCGCTGTCGTCGCCCTGGAACGCGGCATTGCCGTACCTGGAGAGGAAGACCTTATTGATCAGGGCCGTCATTTCCAGGCCGCCCGCGCCGTGGCTTAAAAGTACCAGATCCATTTTTTTAGTTTTCCGTTTTCTGTAAAAAAGATGAGCCTAATTATGTTGCCCTAACTGGCTTTATTAAAAAAGAAAAAACTATGGGGTTGGGGAAGGGGGTTTGGG
>JAKAGH010000213.1 GCA_021817645.1 Deltaproteobacteria bacterium | reverse complement strand
AATTCCGGGAAAATGATAAAGGCGAAGGAATCCCTCTGGGCTTATTGACAGCCAAAGCCGCCTTGGTATTTAATACTGCCAACACACCGCCTGAAAGGGAGGCCGCAGTTTTTGGCGATCCCTTGGAAAATATTTGGAAAAACTGTATCTTTGGCCTCTGCGGGGTGGATAATTTTTTCCGGAAAAACTTTGCGGTGGTGGTCACCAGCACCCCGGAGGACAGAAAAAACTGGCTCCAAGAAGTACAGGACCTGGTGGGGCGCTATTTTCCCCCAATTTAGGACGCTAAAAATTCTTTTAAGGACTGATCATAAAGCTATGGGTAAAAAACTATTAATTCTTCTCTTATCCCTTTTATTAGCAATCATCCTGAATTCACCTGCATCCAGGGCCCTGGCGGCCGAAAACCCGGAAGACCAGGCCCAGGAGCTCTTCTCCCAAGGGGTGGATGCGCTCAACCAGAATAATGCCAACCTGGCCCTGGAAAAATTCAACGCCGCGCTAAAACTGGACCCGGAGTTCCCGGAGGCCTATATCAACCGCGGCATCGCCTTAAGAAGGCTGGAGCAATACGTGGAGGCGGTGGAAGATTTCGATAAGGCCCTGAAGCTGGCCCCCAAGTCCCCCGAGGCTTATTATAACCGGGGCCTGGCCTACAGCCTCTCGGGCGTCTATGACAAAGCCGTGGCGGATTACACCCAGGCCCTGAAGTTGGCGCCCAAGGATTGGCAGATCTTCTATAACCGGGGCAACGCTTACCTGGACCAGAACAAGGTGAAGGAAGCCCTGGCGGATTACAACCAGGCGTTGAAGCTTCATCCCCAGTCCCCGGAGATCCTCCATAACCGGGGGTTGGCTTATCTGAATCTGGGCCAGGCCGACAAGGCCCTGGAAGACGCAGACGCGGTCCTGAAGCTCAATGGCAATTTCGCCCGGGCCCAGTTCGTCCGGGCCCAGGCCCTGGAAAAACTGAACCAGAAATACGAGGCCATGGCGGCCTACCGCGTCTTCCTGAATACCGGCAACCCCGAAAAAGACCGGGACCTGATGCAAAAGGCTCTGGAGCATCTCAAGCAACTGGAAGGCAAGGATAACAGCAAGCCGGCGCAGGGATAGGTTTCAGAAGGATTGGTGGGCAGTGCCCACCCTACATATCTCAAGCAACTGGAAGGAAAATAAAGGCAGTGATCAGTGATCAGTGGTGAGTGGGCAGTAAAAGCAAAAAAAGCTCCTGACCCGGGCCACTGATCACTGGCCACTGGCCACTGGCCACTATGACTTTCTACGCAACTACTCCTATCTATTACGTCAACGCCGAGCCTCACCTGGGCCATGCCTACACCACGGTGGTGGTTGACGCCCTGGCCCGCTTCCACCGCCTCCTGGGCGAAGAGACCCGGTTCCAGACCGGCACGGACGAGCACGGGGAGAAGGTGACGGAGGCCGCGGAGAAAGCGGGCCTCCCGGTCAAGGAATTTGTAGACCGCGTCAGCGGCATGTTCCGGCAAACCTGGGACGAGCTGGACATCAGCTACGATAACTTTGTCCGTACTACCAGGCCGGAGCACGTGCAGGTCGTACAAAATTTCCTGCAAAAAGTCTACGACTCCGGCGACATCTACTTCGGCGGCTACGGCGGCCTCTATTGCTTCGGCTGCGAAGCTTTTTACCTGGAGCGCGATCTGGTGGACGGCAAATGCCCGGACCACCAGGTGGAGCCCACCTATATCAAGGAAGAGAATTATTTCTTCCGCATGAGCCGCTACCAGGAGTGGCTCATCGGCCATATTCACCAGCACCCCCAATGGATCCGGCCGGAACGCTACCGCAACGAGGCCCTGGCCTTCTTGAAAGAGCCCCTGGAGGATCTGTGTATCTCCCGGCCCCGCAGCCGGGTGGAGTGGGGCATCCCCCTGCCCTTTGACGAGCGCTACGTGACCTACGTCTGGTTCGACGCGCTCCTCAATTATCTCACCGGCCTGGGGTATCCCGACGGGGAGAATTACCGCCGCTTCTGGCCGGGGGCCCAACACTTCATCGCCAAGGATATCCTCAAACCCCACGGCATCTATTGGCCCACCATGCTCAAGGCCGGCGGGGTGGAGCCTTTCCAGCACCTCAATGTCCACGGCTACTGGCAGATGCCCCAGGGCAAGATGTCCAAGAGCCTGGGCAACGTGGTGGAGCCCCGCAGCCTGGCGGCCCTTTACGGCATCGACCAGGTCCGCTATTTCTTCCTCCGGGAGATGGTCTTCGGCCTGGATGCCCACTTCAGCGACGAGGCCCTGAAGACCAGGATCAACGCCGACCTGGCTAACGACCTGGGCAACCTCTTCGCCCGCAGCCTGGGCATGGCCTTTAAGTACCGGAAAGGCATAGTGCCGCCGCCGGGGGTGCCGGAGGACCAGGATAAAGAAGTGGCCCTCCTGGCCCAGGAAGTGGCCGGGGATTTTCTGAAACTCTTCCCGGACCTGGAGTTTCCCAAGGCCCTGTCCCGGCTCTGGGAATTTATCAGTCATCTCAACCGCTATATCGTCGCCTGCGAACCCTGGAAACTCGCCAAGGACCCGCAGGCCGCAGGCCGTTTGGATACGGTGCTGTATCACCTCCTGGAGGGCCTGCGCTGGCTGGCGGCGCTGCTGCGGCCGGTGATGCCCGCCAGCGCCCTGAAAATGAGCGAACAACTGGGTTTGGGCCTGAGCCTCTGGGACCTGCCCCTGAGCCAGGTCTTGAACTGGGGCCGTCTGCTGCCCGGCAGCACGCTGCAACAAGGCCCGGCCCTGTTTCCGCGGCTTGAGGGGGAGGAGAAGTAAAGACTTGGGGAAGGGGGCCAGGGGCCGCGGGCCCCTGCCCCCTTCCCCAAACCCCATCCCCCAACCCCATACGTTTTTTAGGGATGGTGATGCATGGCTGCCAGGATTTGTGGTTATTGGGGAGTGGTCCTGGGAGCGGCCTTGCTTTTGGCAGGCTGCGCCGGCGCGCCGCCGCCCCGGAAGCCGGCGCGCGCTTTGGTTCTGCCGCCGGCGCCGGCCTCCCTCAACCAACAGGAACAGGCCCTGGAGCAGGCCATCGCCGGCTTCCACGGCGCGCCTTATCGCTCCGGGGGGACCAGCCCCACCGGGGTGGATTGCTCCGGATTGGTCCAGGCCACGTTTCACCAGGCCGGGGTTAATCTCCCCCGCACCGTGGCCGACCAGTTTTGCCAGGGGCAGCCGGTGGCGCTCTATGACCTGCGTTTCGGGGACGTGGTCTTCTTTAACCGTTTTTGCCAGACCGCCAAGTCCCGCAATTATTTCGCCGCGGGGATGTTCAACCCGGGTGATGCGGACCAGGTCTGTCACAACGGCATCTACCTGGGCCAGAGCCGGTTTATCCACGCCTCGCCCAAGGGAGTCTTTGTCAGCCGCCTGGACGCAGAGGTCTGGCGCATCTCCTTCATGGGCGCGCGGCGTTTCTTGCCCCACGGGCCGCCGGAACGGTGACCTTGGTGATGTGCCTCAAAAATACGACGCTTACCCGCTCAATGGTCTCCAACCCGACTTCTTAAATCCCCTTTTCTAAAGGGGGATTTAGGGGGATTATCAAGCGCTTATATAATCACCCTGACCCCCCTTGAGAAAAGGGGGGAAAACGTAGTGGTTTTAATGCCATATTTGGCTATAAAACGGCACCACGGCTTATCGGAGAAAAATAATCCTCGAATTGGAGGCCCACATGGCAAAATCAAGACAAACCGGCTGGATCATCGGCCTGATATGCCTCATCCTGGCTGCCTGGAGCATTCCGGGCGCTGCCTTGGAGATTCCCTTAGACGGTAAATCCTGGGCCCTTTGGGGCAGCACCCGGGAGACCGGCCGCCAGGGCCGGGAGGCGACCGTGGCCCGGGAAAACTATTGCCCCACCGGCGGCTGCGTCATCCGCCTGGACCGGATCAGCGTTTCCCCGCCCCGGGCCCATGCCGGGGAGACCCTGCTGCTGACCACCTCCTACACTCTCCTGACGCCGGAGCAGATCGCCATTCCCATCACCATCACCCGGGAAATCTTTTTCCAGGGCCAATCCCTGGGGAAAACCAAGTCCACGGATTCCCGGCAGCTCAACGGCACCTTTGACCAGCAGGTCAACTTCCAGTTGCCCGCCAACGCCGCTAAGGGAACTTATACCCTGGTCACCACCATCAGCACCGGCTACGGCCAGTCCCAAAAAACCGCTGAGTTTCTGGTGGAATAAAAGATTTCACCACCAAGACACCAAGGCACAAAGAATCACAGAGAATTATAAAAAGGGGGTGGCGCTTCAGCGCCACCCCCTTTTAATTATTACCTTTGTGTCTTCTTTGTGTCTTTGTGCCTTCGTGGTGAATCATTTTTTATCCACACAGGCGCACGGCAGGACCTAAGGGGCGCAGGTGGTCCGGGCCCTCCGCCCGACCCACCAGCAGGCGGATGCGGCCGCAGCCCCGGGTCACGAGAAAGTGCCAGGCATCCTCCACGGTGAAGAAACCCTGGTCCGGGGCCACCATTTCCACCCGATCCGCGTTGTAGCCCAGGTCTTTAGCGGCGGCAGAGGCATCGAACTCCGCCGGCAGGGCCGGCGCACTCACCAAATAAACGATCAGACCGTCTTTCATAAAACCCTCCTGAAATTTTTGTGAGCCCCTTGGCGCCCGCCGCGTTCTGGGCAAAAAAAATCCCCGGGTCCGCGAAGACCCAGGGATAGCACCCAGCTTTCTTGATCCCAGGGGTGGTCCGGGGCTTAAACCTCCGGACCGGCCTTTCCATCCCTGCCACGGGGATGCAGGCCTTAACAGATGGGTAGGTCTTCTGACTCCCGGATCAACCTCTGCCTGCGCCTTCCCGTTTCCCTATCGGAAACAGTGGCTTCTCGCAGGTTTCGTCCCCGGCTACAGCGGCGGGACCGTGCCGGCTTGCAACCGGCTTCCCTTTTCAACCCCGGAAGGGGTACCCATCTTCTCTATACATCATAGCTTAAAGGGGTCCCCGGTCCCTGTCAAGGCAAAATTCGCCCGGTCCCGCCAGACCACGGAGACCGGGAGCAGCGACAAAAAAGAGCGGGGCTGCAAGCCCCGCTCCGGTTGATCTTTTCTGGGTCAAGGGACCCGGGACTGGACGATTTTTCCAGCCGCGCTTCACCCGGGTCAGCGTATCCTTTTATAAGGATCATCCGGCAATTCCGGGCTGTCCGGACGCTCGACCGCGGCCCGGTAGTAGCGCCGACCCATGCCCATCAAACGATTATGCTGGAAGACCAGGGGGGTATAGCCGTTGCGCACGGTTTCCCCGCCTTCATAATCCATGGAATGGGTCAGATAGAAATAAAAAACGTAATGCCCGCCCCGGTAATCCCCTTCTTCCCGAATCTGCGGCGGGCCGGCGATGCCTTCAACCTCGGCCATGGACATGCCCGGATGCACATCCTGCATGTTGATATAAGAAGACCACATCGCTTTTTCGAAGCGCGGGTAGACCACTTGGTCGCAGCTGGTGAGCAGCATTGCCAGCGCCAGGATGATTTGCAGCCGAGCCATGAATGTCCCCCCTGGATTCCCCCCCAATATAGTCACCGGCGCAGATAGAGTCAACAAAAAGGGGCGCGTCCCCCGGAATATCGGCAGGTTTTTCCCCCTGGCGGCCGCGGCCGGGCGAAAATAAATTTACTGAAGATGGGGGACCGCGCATCTAAGGTCTGCCGGGAGTTTAATGAAGTCGGGGGTGGCTGGCTGGGA
>JAKAGH010000212.1 GCA_021817645.1 Deltaproteobacteria bacterium | reverse complement strand
GATATAGTTTATAGTTTTTAGTTTTTAGTTTTTAGTTCGAGAGTATCACAATCACTCAAACTACTTTCCTGGATAATGATAGTATCATTTTTCTAATATCAATTATGGGGGCCTGAAGGTGCTCCAAATCAGTCTCGTTTAGATAGTTAGTTTCTCTGGCGATGATAAGCTGGGTTTCCGCTTCACCCAAGGAACCCAAGGCCATAGCAAGGTAATGCCGAAATTCTTTGGATGAATTTCGGCATTGACCTTCGGCTATATTGGAAGAGATGGAAACAACTGCTCTTCTTATTTGGCTTGTTAGGCCGTAAATTTCGTATGAGGGGAACTTTTCGGTTAGTTGATAAACCTCCTTGGCAAATTGGATCGATTGCTTCCAAACCTCCAGGTCTTTGAATGATCTGGATTTTTGCCCAATAGCTCCCATATCCCCAGTTTTACTGAAAACTAAAAACTGAAAACTAAAAACTCACTTCGCCTTCACCTTTTCTCCCGGCTTGAAGGGGCCGCCGCTTATGCCCTGGGCCACGGCGCCGGTGGCGCCCAGAAGCTCTGTAACTTTCAATTCACCAACCGCGGCATCCGAGGTGTAACCCAGGGTGGCATGGGTCGTGGGGTTGACCACTTCTTTGCCCGGCTGCACTACTTTCAGGCGGTCTCCCACCTTGAGGCCGGCGTTCTGGCCCAGGTTCAGGTAGACCTGGCCTTCCTTGACAAAATCCACGCGGCCGAACCAATCCATATTCATCAGTTCCCCGCCCACCCGCAGGGCGTTCTGTTGGGCGAATTTCGTCGCCGCCTCGGGCTTCAAACCTCCGCTCGCGGGCTCCACCACCGATTGCAGCTTGTTGCCTTGGAAGGTGTCATAGACATCCAGCACCATGACGCCGGGGTTACTGCCCTCCGGGGGGATCACCTTGGTGAGGACTATTCCTTGCACCCCTAACTGATCGCCCAAGGCCTGGATATTCGGGCGCATACCGAGCTTTCCGGCTATGCCGGCTTTATTCAGAGCCTCCCGTACTTTGGCATCTTCGCTCACCGTCACGTCCTTGGTGCGGCGCAGGGCTTCGGCCAGGCTGGTGGCCATGGTACGGTTCAAGCCTTCCTGGCTCCGGGGGGTCTCCGTGGTGTCCGGTATTACCGCCACCGCCCGGCCGGCCACCGGCGACTTTTGCCCCTTGGCCGTGGAGACAAAGCCTCCCAGTCCCTGCTCCTTCAAAATGCGGTCCACTTCGGCCTTGACCATTTCCTGCAATTTATCCGGAGGAATAGCTTTGCCCGCAGCCTTGTCCTTTTCCCGGCCCACCGCCTTGGCTATGGCCTCGATGAGACGCTGCTGCATGGGGATGAATTCCTTGCCCTTCTCCACATAGATGTATTCCGGCTGGTCCGGATAGGTGAGCCAATAGGGGTTCTTGCTGCGGATATAGGGCTTGCCGTCAATCATCACGTTCTCTTGCTGGGCCTCGGGTGGGGCGGTCTCTTCCTCATCCTGGTCGGGGTTGCCGTACCCCGCCCATTCCTTCGCCGACTTCCAGGCGCCGCAACCGTTCAGGAGGAGAACGGCGATGAGGACTAGTGCCAGCCCGAACCGCATTAAAGGAGAAAAACTTTTAGGCATTTAGTAAACTCCAGTAAGAATTGTTTTCCGTTTTCCGTTTTCCGTAAAAATTGTTTCAAAGTTAATGCCAATGATTTGATCATTTTCCTAATATCATCAAGCCTGATTAACAGAGGATTAAGTTCTTCATTAGTTAAGTAATCAATTTCTTTAGCAATTATTAATTGGGTCTCTAATTCTGCAATTGAGCCTACGGCAACAGATAAAAACTGCTTAAATTCCCTGCTTGATTTTCTTCCCTGGCCTTCAGCTATATTCTAAGGGATTGAAACTGCTGCTCTCCTGATTTGCGATGGTAAACCATAAATCTCTGCATTCGGGAATCTATTAGTCAACTGATATATTTCTTTCACAATATCAATCGATAGCTTTCAGACCCGTAAATCTCTAAATGTTCTGGATTTCCCCCTTTCTTTCGGCAAGTCAGCCATTTTTCTCACGGAAAACGGAAACCAGAAAACGGATAACGCTCCCCACAAAAAAGCCCACGGGGATCATACCCCGTGGGCTTAGGTTAGTCAACCGGTTTTCAGTTTAGAAGAAGAACAGACCGACAAACTCAACCCGGTGGGTTTCGCCGAGGTTGGTAACGTTAGACGGAGTTACTGCACTACCGGACCGCAGGTTCTGGAAGTAGTTGGTCCGGGCATAGGCATACTGCAGACCGAATTTGAAGGCCTGAATAGGCCGGTACCACAGAGCCAAATCAAACTCATTGTGGTAATTCACAGTGTCAGCTGCAAAGGCATTCGCCTTGAAAGCGGTTCCAGCATTACCGCCAGCCTCAAAGGCGCCAACGCCGAAAGACTTGCTCATACCCCAGGCGCCGGTCAGGAACCACTGGTTGGTGAAGTAGTACTGGCCTTGGATCTGGCCGCCAAAGCGGTTCATTAAGTTAACATCGAAGTAATTCACACCTGCCGCGTCCTGACCGGAAAAGCGGAAGACATTGGAACCGAAACCGATCCAACCGAAGGCCTCCACCCCTTGGCCGACCCACCATGAGGTCTGCAAAGAAGCAGTCCCCGCCAGGTTGGCGCTATGCGTGGGGATGACCGGGAGAAATAAGGTCCCCATCACTACCCAGGGATCGTGATATTGATGCCGGGTAGCACCAGCGATTGCATTATAGGCATTCTGGCCGGTGACCAAGAGACCCCGGGCTGCATCCTGGGTGATGCCACGCTGCCAAGCACCGGTAACTTGAGCGGTGAAAGGAATGGGCGTGCCGTACCAGGCGGCCTTGCCCCACAGATCCTGCTGAAACTGGACCTGAGCCTGCACCTGCGGCGCTTCGGTGGATTCGGCGCCCGCCTTGTCATTGCCCGAGTAGGTCTCGCCATTGGTGATGGCGTTCGATTCGCCGATCATGGCGCCCACCTGCCAGGCCCCCGCAAACTTCTGGGTCAACTTGATCATGGCCATGCGGGCGGTGGGAGTACCGGTAATCTGGAAGGGCCCGTCTTGCAGCAGTTCCGGGAACCATTGGCTCACAAAGGTGAAGTACTGGCCGAAGAGCAGTTCAGTTTCGGGCCAGTTGAACCGGAAAAACGCATTGCGCACCCGCGGGAGATAGCCGTTGGAAGCAGTCCCCGCATTGGTGCCTGCGACGGCGTCCCCTTGCTGGTCAAAGTCTATTTCAATAAAACCAGTGGTGGTAGCACCCCAGAGTTTCGGCCCCTTGATGGTGAAATTAAAACGGGTGCTTTGCGAGGTGAATTTCAGGCGGCCGTGATGGGCGTTTACTGCGTTGTTACGGGCAATCACCGAGTTCATGTTTTTGTTTTCCTGGGTGGAATCCCAGAAGGCGTCCAACTTGATGTAACCACCCAGGCTGAACTCAGCCGCGGCCATGGCTGCGGTGGGCAGAGCCAACGCAACCACAAGAGCCAAAACCAAAATCGCTTTTTTATTCATAGTTCCCCCCTATTTAGGAAAGTGGTAACCAATTTCTCCTTTCCATGGTTTAAAGCCCAACTAGTGATTATTTCTGTCTTTTCCCCCCACCTCCTTCCTCTTTCCGGTTTTACCCAGCGCCATATTATGACGCCTCCAGGATTTTGTCAATAAAAAATTTCTAAAAAAAGGTTTTCAGTTTGCGGTTTTCGGTTTGCGGTTAGAAGAAGATGCGCAGTGACTGAAATCCAAATCTTCCTTCCCTCCTTCGACCTCTTGGAGGGATAACTTTAAGGCATCCTGAAAGTAATCCGCCGCCCTGTCCGATGGATAATCCTCGCCAAATTTTTTTCAATTTTACCGAAAACTGAAAACTGAAAACCTAGAAAATGTAGTGAAAGGGATCCCAAAGAAAGGCCAGCATGCCGGCCAGGATCATGTTGCCCTCCACCAGAGTCTCCAGGAACAGGCCCGATTCCAGGATTCCCTGCCGGTAGAGGGTAAGATATCCCAGGGTATAGAGGCCGCAGATAAGCAGAGCATACCCCAGGGAGGGGATCAACTGCGCCCAGGCGGCCAGGAGCAGGACGGCCATAAAAATGATGGTGCCCGCGCAGAGCAGGTTCAAGGTGCGCTCTTTTCCCAGGGCAATAGCCAGAGTCTCTTTCCCCACCACCCGGTCCCCTTCGATCGCCAGGATTTCAAAGAGGCCGGAACGGATGAAGATCATCCCGGCCACGAAAAAGAAGGCGATGGCCGTGGACCAGGTCACGTCCTGATCGGAGCAGACCACCGGAATCAGGGCCGCCAATACCCCCCAGGCCACCGCGGTGAACGTGGTCTTGGATCCGGGAATCTCCTTGAGTCTGGCGATGTGGGTCACCGTGGCCAGCCGCTCGGGAATAATCTTAAAGTTGTAGATTAGGCCCAGGCCGCTCATTACCAGAATGAAGGGAAAGGCCACGGGGTCCAGATAGAGGCTGAGGCCCAGTGCCAGCAGGGCGGAGACGGCCCCGGTGCTTAGAAGAAAGAGCCGGTGCCGCCCGTAGAACATGGACTGCATCGGGTCATTGAATTTGGAGGCCTCGTCGGTGAATTGGTTCAACAGGTGCATGGCATAGACATAGAAGAAGGCCATGAAAAAATAGGACCACATGGGCGACACCTGCTGCAGCAGACAAGAGGTGTAGCTCAAGGAGCCCGCGCCCAGGGCCACGTACAGGTTGGATTTGAGGACGAAGCGCCAGGCCCGGTAGAAATAATTGATCAAAGACCCCGGGTGGAAGAGCCAGGCGTGTTTCAAGGTGCTCACCACGTTGCTGATGAGCCAGTGGGGGGTGGAGGCCCCGGCGGTTACCCCCACGGCGTGATAGCGGCTCATCTCCTCCAGGTTCAGATCCTGTTCGGTCTCCACATGGTAGGTAGGAATCCCGGCATTCCGGGAGATCTCCACCAGCCGCTGGGTGTTGCCGCTGTTGCGTCCCCCCACCACCACCAGGGCCTCCACCTGCTGGGCCAGTTCCTGGACTTCCCCCTGGCGGGAGGCGGTGGCATCGCAGATGGTGTTGAAGATGCGGGCCTGGGGGAAGCGGGCCTGGATTTCCGCCACCCGGGAGTTGAACTGAGAGCCGCTTTGGGTGGTCTGGGCCACCACGATCACGTCCTGGAGTTCCGGCAGAGCCGCCACTTCCTCAGACGTAGCCACGACATAACCCCGGCCCCCGGTATGGCCCATGAGCCCCCGCACCTCCGGATGGTCTGCGTCCCCGACGATGAGGGTAGCATATCCCTGGCGGGCCCAGCGCCGGATAATGGCATGCACCCGGGAAACCCGGGGGCAGGTGGCGTCAATGATGCGGCCGCCCGCGGCTTCCAGGGCTGCCCGTTCCTGGGGCGGAATGCCGTGGGCCCGGATCACTACCAGTCCGTCGGGGATCATTTCCCCGGGGTTGAGGATGGCAATGCCCCGCTCCTTCAGGAGTTCCAGGACCTGCGGATTATGAATCAGCGGGCCGTAAGTATAGATATGCCCCTGGTTCTCGGTGATGGCTTTCAAGACCAATTCCAAAGCCCGCTTGACTCCCATGCAAAAACCGGCAGTGCGGGCCAAAATCACCTTCATGAAAAACTGCCTCCCGGTTAATCCTCATCATAACTATACACTAGATTGGACCTTAATGCCCACTCATCTCGGCCGTCTCCGGCGGGAACCCTGCCTGTGGGAAAAACAGGAGGCTGCAAGCTGCGCTTGCATCTTACGGGCAA
>JAKAGH010000211.1 GCA_021817645.1 Deltaproteobacteria bacterium | reverse complement strand
TTTGGACCTGCAAGAGGCGCTGGCTAAGGTCAAAACCCTGAGCGGTTTCCTGCCCATCTGCTCCTCTTGCAAGAAGATCCGCGATGATCAGGGCTACTGGACCCAGCTGGAAGCCTATATCCGGGATCACTCCGAAGCGGAGTTCAGCCATTGTATCTGTCCGGCCTGCGCCCAAAAGCTTTATGGGGAATTTCTGGACGAAGAGAATTAGAGAAGTTATCAGTGGTCAGCAAAAACCCGGCAATGGATTATTGGCCACTGAGACGATAGGTTCTGGTTCTGGGTTTAGGTCTTTTTTAAGTCAGCATCCTGCTTCAGTTTCTTTCCTGCATGCCAGGCCTGCCCTGCCCGCTCGCTTACCGTCCAGTAGTTGTTGTCCGGCATGGTCAGCACCATGGGATTGATCTTCAAGATATCGGGGTGCCCGTCAGTGAGGCAGTCCTCATCGGCGTGGGCCGTCACAATCTCGCCGATGAAGAGATCGTGGGAGGGCAACTCCACCACCTGGTAAAGGCGGCACTCGAGGCCCAGCGGGCATTCCTCAATCAGCGGCGCAGTCTCCAACTCTCCGTAAAAGACCCGGAAAAGGCCGGACTTATCCACCCGGCGGCCCGAGACCAGGCCGCAGTAATCCGCCTTTTCCATCAGGTTGGCTCCGGGAAAGTTAACACTGAAGGTGCCATGCTCCCGGATGCCCCGGGGAGTAAAATGGCTTTTGTTGAGGCCCACCGCCAGCAGTGGCGGCTTCATGTTGACCCGCGTGATCCAGCCCACCGCCAGGAAGTTGGCCCGGCCCTCCACCTTGGCCCCCACCAGGGTCACCGGCATGGGATAGATGGAAACATTGGGCCCGATATTGACCTTGCTCATGCTGTGTCCTCTTGAAATGCAACCTAGATTTCTTTAATTAAATGCGGGGGGGGGGTTATAAAACAATCCTCATCCCATCCTCGGCCCGGATAATCTCCCCTGAAAATTCCGCGGCAGCCAGAGCCGCCACGTCCACCGCGTCGCAGGGCGGATAAAAGTGGCTCAGGACCAGCCGGCCCACCCCGGCTTGGGCGGCCAGGCGGCCCGCCTCCGGCGGGGTAAGGTGGCCCGGCACCTTGAAGGGGTTGGCGCACTCCAACACCAACAAATCCGCGCCCCGGGCCAGCTCCACCAGAGAGTCGCTCTCATCCGTGTCCCCGGAATAGACCAGGGACCGGCCCTCCGCCTCCACCCGGTAGGCCAGGCTGTGGTCCGTATGGTTGGTGGGTGCGCTTTTAAGCACCACCTCCCCTAAGACCACTTCCTCCAGCGCGGCCGGGTCCAATTCCCGCAGCTGCAGCAACCCCGGGGGCGGCTCCACCCACTGGCCAAACGCCTCTTTGAGACGCCCATAAAAATCGCCAAACCCCCGGGCCGCCAGGAGGTGGAAAGGCTCCTGCCGGGTATAGCCCAGTGCATAGCGGGTGGCAAAAAAGAAAGGCACCAGGTCGCCCACGTGGTCCGGATGCAGGTGGCTCAGGGCCAGGACGTCGATCTCCGAGAAATTCAAACCGTAATGCAGCATGGCCCGCAAGACTCCGGGCCCCAGGTCCAGAAAGACCAGCTGGCCCCCGGCCCGCACCCCGTACCCCGGCGACCCCCGCCGGAGCGAAGGCACCCCGGTGCCCGAGCCTACGACAATCAATTCCATAACCGCCACCTCGTAAAAGGGGCCAGGGGCCAGGAAATGCTGACTTTTCCTTCCCCCGGCCCCTGACCCCTAACCCCTGCTTTATTGTCCGTCGACGTGCCCCATTTCTTTGACGTAGAACCAGTCCGCGGGGTCAGACAGATAGTTGTGCATATCCTGAAGGGCCAACAAGTGGCCCCGTTCTTCATGGGCAATGCTCATGAAGAAGCGCCGGGCCAGGGGGTTGGCAATTTCCCTGGCCAGTTTGGTGTAGTGGTCGATGGAGCATTCTTCCATCTTGATGCCGGTGCGCAGGGCCTGGAGGTCGTCTTTACCGCCGGCCCCCTGGTTCTCCTTGGCCATGGCCATGACGCAGACATAGGGTTCCTGTTTGGGCGGTGTAAAAGCAGCCAGGGATTCGGTCCAGGCCGGGTCTTTCTGCAGGCTCTGGTAGATCGCTTTGAATTTCTCGATATGGTAGACTTCAGCTTCCGCCAGGTATTCCAGGATTTCCCGGACGCCTTCGCTCTTCACCTTCTTGGCGGCTTCCAGGTAAAACTGGCGCCCCTCCACTTCCATCTGCACCGCGCCCTTCAAGGCTTGCAGCAGGTATTCGTGCACTTTGGTCATCTCTCTCTCCTGGTCAGGGCCGGATGGCGCCGCCCCTGCCGGTTTCTTGGTTTACCCCAAAATAAGGCTCTTGCCCTGCCTTGTCAATTCTTCTTCCCAGCGGGTCGCGGCCGGGCATACGGCAAAATGGGCCCTACCCTGCCTTGATATGGCGCGTTTTCCATGCTACAAAGGGGCATGGTCCGGTTCAGCCTTAACCTCCTGAAAGACCGGCTCTCCTTGAACCCTGCTCTCCAGGCCGCGCCCCCGGATTTGCATCTCGCCGGGGTTTTGGCGCCCCTGTTCTTTTCCGGAGATGAGCCCCACCTGCTCTTTACCCAGCGCACCATGACGCTCAAAGATCATCGGGGGCAAATCTCTTTTCCCGGCGGAGTCAAGGCCCCCCAGGACTCGGATTTCCTGGCCACCGCGCTCCGGGAGGCCCAGGAGGAAATCGGACTGGACCCGGAGAAAGTGGAGGTTTTGGGCAGGTTGCGTTCCATCGCCACGATCACCGGTTATTGGATCACTGCGTTTGTGGGTCTGATTCCTTATCCCTATAATTTCCGTCTCAGCACTACGGAAGTCCAAAGACTTTTGCTGCTGCCCCTGGAAGGTTTTTGCGACCCCGGCCGCTGGAACTCGGGCGATTACACTTATAACGGCCGGACCGTGCATGTCTGTTGCTGGAAGCATCAGGGCACGGTGATTTGGGGAGCCACCGCCCGCCTGCTGCTGGACCTGCTGGCGCAGCTGGGAGCCAACCCTTTCCCGGGAGGAGCGGGAGGAGAGGATGTCCCCTGTGTGGACTGATCTGGCCGGGGCCGCGGCCCTGGTCCAAGACGGGGACCTGGTGGCCCTGGGCGGCCACACCCGCCAGGCCCCCATGGCCCTGATCCGGGAACTCATCCGCCAGGGCCGCCGGGGCCTGGGGCTGGTCACCGTGCCCACCGGCGGCCTGAACGTAGACCTGGCCATCGGCGCCGGTGCGGTCTCCCGGCTGCACTTCGCCCAGGTGTCCCTGGAGGAATACGGCCTGGCCCCCCTGTTCCGCCGCGCGGTGGAACAGGGACGCCTCACTTGCTTTGAGTACCCCTGAGGAGCGCTGCTTCGGGCCCTCCAGGCGGGGGGCATGGGCGCACCGTTTCTGCCGGTCCGGGGGATTTTGGGGTCCGTTTACCTGGAGGTCAATCCCCGCTTTCAAGTAATTCCCGACCCTGTCAGCGGCGAAAACCTGGTGGTGGTCCAGGCGCTCACCCCGGACGTCACCCTGGTCCACGGCAGCCAGGGGGATGACGCGGGCAATATCCTCATTCCCCGGGTCTCCGATTGGGCCCTGGCCATCCGGGCTGCGTCCACGGTCATCGCCACCGTGGAGGAGCGGGTGCCGGGGCCGCTGACGGACCAGCCCGGCTGGCGCCTCATCCCCGCGCTCCACCTCACGGCCCTGGTGCACCAGCCCCGGGGCGCCTGGCCCACGGAGTTTCCCGGCTACTACGGCCCGGACGCCGAGCAGATCGCCCTCTATCTCAAGAGCGCCAAAGACCCGGCAGCCTGGGCCGCTTACCTGGAAAAGTGGGTTTTAAATCAAAAGGATTAACCTCAGAGGCACGGAGGACACAGAGTTTCACAGAGATAAATAAAAAAGGATGGTGGGCCCTTGGCCCATCATCCTTTAATTTTTTCTTTGTGTACCTCTGTGCCCTCTGTGCCTCTGTGGTTAATCTTTTATTTGCTCCCGTTCACCCCGCCGTTCACCAGCCGCACCACCGCCTGGTCCGGGAAATAGTCGATGATATTCAGGCAGCCGTAGCTCTGGTCCAGGCGGAAGAGGTGCTGCAGAGGCAGGCCCATGGCCTCGCTGAGGATCACCCGGTTGACGCCCGCGTGGGCCACCAGGAGAAAGGCTTGCTCATAGTGCTGCTCGATCAGTTCCTTGAGCGCCGGCAGGGTCCGGGCCCGCACGTCTGTAAGACTCTCGCCCCCGGGGATGCGGAAATTGGTCAGGTCTTTAAACCGGGCCTCCAGGTCGCTGGGGAACTGCTCCATGATCTCCCCGAAGCTCAAGCCCTCCCAGAGGCCGAAATGGACCTCCCGGAACTCCGGCAAAATCCGGGGTGAAAGATCGCGCCCCCGGCTGATGATCTCGGCCCCCACCCTGGCCCGGGTCAGGTCCGAGGCATAGATTCCGGCCAGTTCCACGTCCTGCAGTTGAGCCGCGGCCCGCTCCAGTTGCTGCACCCCCTGAGGGCTCAAGGCCACGTCATTATTCCCGTGATAGAGGTGAGTATGGCCGTCGGCCACCTGGCCGTGGCGCAGCAGGTACAACCGGGTGGCCTTCAGGGACCCCTTGGCGCGCAGGGCTTGCATCCGCATGGTCATAAATTTATGCCTCTGTTACTAAATGTACCAGTAAACCGCAATTTTTTGTAGGGGCTGCCCCAGGGGCGCGCACACGTGGATGCGCGCCTGCGCCTCTGCGGTAACCGTGAGTCACCGCCGAGACGCAAAGTGCACAGAGACATGGTCTTAGAAGGGACTGCCTGGATGAAAAAAGGATTATTATCCGGCCTCTTCAGGATTAACCTCCCCTGGGGAAAGCCATTGGCTCCTGGCCGGATGATGGTCGCCGGGCAGGCTCCCCAACACCTCGGGAGAGACCGGCAGAGGCGCAGGCGCATCATAAAAATACCAGGGGCGCTCGTAATATGGGTGATCGTAGGGGGAAGGTTCATACCCGGAGTATCCACCACCGCACCCGGCCAGAGAAAAAACCAGAATCAATGCTGTCCCAATTCTCTTTTTCAAGGTTATCTACCCCCAATTTCCTGCTTGCCCTGGCCCGGATAGGATAGAGGCTAGGGAAAGCTGCATCAGTTGAGTCTTCAGTTTTTTTGAACATAATCACTCCGGGGGAATTTTCAAATTTCTCACTGGCTTTTTTCCCTCAAACCTGTCAGCGGTGGCAGCGCTTAGAACTTTTGGTTTTGGCCTTGAGGTATTTTCTGGTGAGAAGCCGTACTGGTCTGACGTCCCAGAAATAAGTTACAAAATATCACCTAGGAATATGCCCAATATTATTCCCTCTCCTCTCGGGGGAGAGGGTGAGGGGGGCGGCTTTGGCTAAGTGGCTGTAATCAGCCAAAAGACGCCACCCCTACCCCGACCCTCCTCCCTCGAAGGGGGAGGGAGAAAGGCCGGGCAAGTTATGTATGGTATTCCTGGGACACGACAATAGAAGCCATTGCCAAACCTCAACCTGCCCCAAATTGTCATTCTGAGCGCAGCGAAGAATCTCGTATTTTCGGAACATTGAGATCCTTCACTGCGTTCAGGATGACAGAATAAGAGGTCTGGCAAAAGCTTCTAGAAATTCCTGGCAAAGCCGTCTGCTTTATTGCTACCATCAACGCGCAAGCAGAAATACCAGGCACAGAGGCGGTCAAGATGCGGCAGGCAGCAGTATGGATGCTGATACTTTTTTTAATTCTGGCCCCGTCAGGAATTACCGCCGCCAGCAAGGCAGCCGAACTAAGACTTCCCC
>JAKAGH010000210.1 GCA_021817645.1 Deltaproteobacteria bacterium | reverse complement strand
TTCAGGCCCGCCATCAAGTCGTTGACCTCTTTGACGTTGATGGCTTCGAAGATGTTCCGGGTCTGGAGCACCACGTGCCGGGCGTTCTTATAGTCATAGACCACGTCTTTGCGGCCGAACCCGAAAACGGACAGGGCCGCGTGCTGGACATTCCGGGCACAGGCCGAATCGTGATTGGAATAGTTGGGAGAACCGAGACCCCGGACCAAGGCCTGATGCAGATCGCGGAAGGGCCCTCCCCGATCGGAGAAGAGCACCGATTTGCCCCCGTATTTTTCCATTACTTCCTTGAGCCGGGCGGCCGTGTAGTCCAGGGCTTCTTCCCAAGTGGCCCGGCGCCACTTTCCTTCGCCCCGGGCCCCGGTCCGGATAAGGGGGGATTGGGGCCGTTCGTTATCTTCCAGGAGGGCCAACCCCGCGCCACCCCGGGCGCAGAGCGCTCCCTCGATCCCGGCAGCCCGCGGATTCCCTTGGATCGCAGTGGCCCGGTCCCCCGTCACCTCCACCTGAATCGGACAGCGCACCGTACACATGCCGCAGATGCTATAGACTTGTTTGCCACTCATGTCATGCTCCAGAAAGTAGTTTTGACCTGCTCAGCCGGCCGGCCCGGCGGTATTCCTTGGTCAGGATAGCGGTTTCCAGAGGAAACGCCGGGAGAACCGGGAGGAAATTTTTGTTAAAGGCTCCTCAGGCGATATTCTTTTAAGAATATCGTCAGGGGGGGGAAATTACTCAGCTTCTTGGGTTTCCAGCCATTTCTGGAACTTGTCCACCAGGTTCCAAAATTGGGCTATAACCGCTTCCCCCGCGGGAGTAAGCCAGGCACGGCCACCGTGCTTGCCGCCGAAGCTCCGGGAAACCAGTTCTTCTCCGGCCAGGCGGTTGATGTTGGCCACCAGAGACCAGGCATGGCTGTAAGCCATTTCCATGGAGCGAGCCGCGGCCGCGATGGACCCCAGGTCCCGGATGCGCTCCAGGAGCACCACCCGGCCCCAACTCAAAAAAGTTTCGCCGTCTTTTTCCAGCCAGAGGCGGCCTTTGATCTGCATCGGGGCGGCAGGGCTTGCCGCCAGGGCGCTGCCCCGGCCATGGTCGGTTTTTCTGCTCACCATAGCGCTATTCCCCTTAAAAAATAGCATTTTAAAGGGAAAATTCAACCTTTTTCCCAAAGCAAAAATATTATGCAAAATAATTTGCTGTTTTTTTCAAATTGGGCCGAAATAAATATATATATCTAGAATAAAGGGTAGAGAAAAATTGTCTTTGACATAATTACAGCTTATTATAAATATAAGGGTTAAAAGTCTAAATCAGCGGCGGACTTAATCCGGGAATAATCAGGGGGAGAAGTTAGGGGAATTCTCGGTGCAGCCGTAGCCGCCGTACGGCCTCGATGCATCCTCTTTTGTCCTCCCCTTTAGAGGAATTACTTTGGCAAATTCTCCATTTAGACAGACATGCCAGACTGTGATCGGCGGGATGCAGCGGGCTGCCTGGCTGATTATCGCGGCAGCCTTGATATCAGCCGGCCTCGCAGTCTATTACTCCGCCACTCACCTGGACTTCCGCACCAGCCGCAGCGACCTGGTGGCCAGCGACCAGAAGCTCATCGCCCGCAGTCAGAAAATAGACGACGCCTTCGGTTCCCGGGACGGCCTGATGGTGGTTGCGGAGAACCACTCCCCGGCCCATTCCATTGCTTTTGCCGAGGCCCTGGCCGTAGAACTGCGGAAGTATCCCCAACAATTTCCTGAGCTTTTCTACCGGCTGAATCCGGAAAAATTCAAGCATTGGGCCTTGCTTTATCTGCCCACCGAAGACCTGACGAAATTGAAGGCCAACCTGGTGGACAACCGCCGTTTCTTGGAAGGGTTGGCCGCCAGACCCAGTCTCACCAGGTTTTTTCAGTTAATAAATGAAGAAATTACCCGGTCCATGATCGGCCATCTTTTTACGGATTTTCTGGCAGAAAAGAATGCCGAGGACAAGCTGCCGGATCTCGCTTTGCTGAACGCCACCTTGCGCCAGCTTGATCTGCAACTGGCAGGGGAAAAATCTTATTTCTCTCCATTCAATAGCTTATTCCCGGGAGATTTTTCTGACCTTTCCCAGGAAGGCTATCTTTTTACCGCTAACGACAAGTACCTCCTGTTTCTCATCACCCCAGAGCCGGATGGTTATGCGACTTCTGCCCGGACCCTGGCTCTGCTGCGCCAATGCGTGGCTCGGGTTCAAACCCGTTTCCCGCAGCTCCAGGCAGGGGTGACCGGGCCTACGGCTCTGGAGGCAGACGAGATGTCCGGGGCCATGAAAGACATTGCCCTGGCCACCTGGTTATCTCTGGTGGGCCAGATGCTGCTTCTCATCCTGTTTTTGCGCAGCCTGAAACGCCCCTTGATGGAGTGTCTGACCTTGGTCATCGGCCTCTGCTGGGCCTTCGGCGCGGCCACCCTGACGGTGGGCCATCTCAATCTGCTCTCCATCATCTTCGCGCCCTTGATGCTGGGGCTCGCCATCGACTTTGGGATCCATTGGTTCTGCCGTCTGGAAGAGGAGCAGGAAGATCCGAAAAACTGTACCATAGAGACCTTGAGTTGTGCCCTGCGGCGGGCCGCCCCGGGCATCACCTATGCAGCGGTGGCGTCCTCGTTATGTTTTTTCCCTTTGATGTTTACCGGTTTCAAAGGGCTGGCGGAGTTGGGGGGCATTCTCTCTCTGGGCATGCTGCTGATGCTGGTGGCCTCCCTGTTTGTGCTGCCCTCCCTGGTAAAGGTGGCGGACCGGTGCCGTCCGGCCCTGGTGCCGCATGAATGCGGCCATCCCCGCCCCTTCCTGTCTTTATCCTGGAAGCGGCCGGGAATCATCGTGCTCTTGGGGTTGGGAGTGATAGCGCTGGGAGCCATTAGCCTTCACCATGTGGCTTTCGATCTGAACCCTTTGCACCTGCAAAACCAGGATACCGAATCGGTAGTCTGGGAAATGAAATTGCTCAAGGATTCCCGTTATTCCACGACTTTTGGGGCCATGACCGCCGACTCTCTGCAGGAGTTGGAGACCAAAACCCAGGCCTTGAAAAAGCTGGACGTGGTCTCCCATGTGGAGTCCGCCTTATCTTTTCTGCCCACTGACGTGAAGGAAAAGCAAAGTTTGCTCCGGAGTCTGGAACCGATATTCGCTCAGATAAAGTTTCCCGCCAAGCTTGCCAATACCTCCTCCCCCCAGGAATTGGCCGCGGTCTTAAGCCGTATCCATTTTAAGCTGGCCCAGGCCCTGGAAAATCTGGAAGGCAAAGAAGGCTCCACCCCGGCGCAGATCCGGGAAGCCGACTCTCTCTTGAATAAAATCATTCCCATGCTCAACCCCGGGCAGGACCCCCAGGCGGCGGTGCGCCTGGGAGCTTTTGAGAAGAGTTTTTTTGCAGATCTCAAAGACAAGTGGGACCTGATTCCGGATAACCTGCATTCCAACCCGCCCACTATCAAGGATCTGCCGCCCCAGGTGAAGAGCCGTTTTATCAGTCCCCAAGGGGAGTTTCTGATCCGGATCTTTCCTTCCCAGGATATCTGGCAGCAGCAGCCTCTGCAAAATTTCGTCAAGACCTTGAGAACCGTTGACCCCCAGGTGGTGGGGGACCCGGTCCTGCTCTCTCATTTTAACCGGGCTTTCCGCAATGCCTGCCTCTGGGCGGCGGCGGCGGCCCTGGCCATTATCACCGTGCTGCTCCTTCTCCTGTTCCGCAGCGTCAGGTTGACTCTGTTGGCCTTACTGCCTTTGTTCGTGGGAACCGCCCTGACCCTGATTATAATGTGGGTGTTGGGTCTGGCCTTCAACCAGGCCAATGTGCTCTTTCTGCCTTTGGTTTTGGGAGAAGGCATAGAATTCGGCATTATCATCCTGGTGCGCTGGCGGATGGAGGAGTCCGCGCGGGCTATCACCTTGCCAGCCAGCACCGCCAAGGGCGTGGCCCTGGCTGCCTTGACCACCACCGTGGGCTTTGGCAGCCTGATGATCTCCGGACACCGGGGGGCCTTCAGTCTGGGTCTGTTGGCCACCGTGGGCAGCATTAGCGTGTTGCTGGCCTCTCTGAGCGTCCTGCCCGCATTCCTGCGTCTCCTGGATCAGAGGTGCAAGAAGACTGCGCCCGCTTTTCTCCAGTTTCAAGGAATGGGACGCTGGCTGCAGCATCTCTTAAAATGGAAGGGAGCACCATGAAAAATAAATTCCGGATCATGATTCTATCCATGGCGGTATTGGGTTTGCTCGTTTCTGCAGCCATGGCCGAAACCCCCACCGCTTTTGTGAAGGGGCTTCTGGATCAGGTAATTGCCTTGCAGAACAATCCTTCCCTGGACAAGGCAGCGCGAGCCCGGGCCATCCGCCAGATCATTCAGAGGAGTTTTGATTTTAACCTGATGGCTCAGAATTCCTTGGGCTCCGCTTACGGCCGCCTCAGTGCCGGCCAGCGCCAGGAATTCGCCTCCACCTTCACCTACCTGTTTCAGGATTCGTATACCCGCATGGTCTTGGAATTTCTTAAAAAGGAAACCATCAAGTACGACCAGGAACGTAAGGAAGGCAGAGGCGCCAGGGTCAACACCCAAATGGTGCGCACCAACGAGACTATCCCCGTGGATTACTTGATGCGGCCCCAGGGCCAGGGATGGCTCCTCTATGACGTCGTGGTGGACGGAGTGAGTATCCTGGACAATTATGAGCGTCAATTTGCGCAGGTGATGAGAACCAATTCCTTCGAGTTCCTCCTGAACCGGATGAAGACGCAGGTCAAAGCCCTCCAGTAGCCTGCCCCAATTTTTTGAGTAAAGGGCCAGAGGCCGGCGGGACGGGCCTCTGGCTCCTCCTTGGAAACCCTGGCTCCGTTCCGCTTTTCCCCTTTTCCTTCCTTCCTGCCAGCCCGATAGAAGACCCCGGAGAAAACGGACCTCCCTGATCTTCCGCTCTGAACCATTGAATTTCTTAGATCCACCTGGCCCAGCTCTTTAAGGCTGGAACCGGGGCTGGCGCTTTTCCAGGAACGCGGCCGCGCCCTCTTTGACGTCCGGGCTGGCGAAGCACAAGGCAAAGGCCTCGGCCTCCAGGGCCAGGCCGGTTTTCAAATCCACGTTCACGCCCCAGTCGATGACCCTTTTCACCGCCTCCATGGCCACCCGGCCCTTGGCGGCCAGGGTCAGGGCCGCATTCTGGCACTCCTCCAGGAAGTTGGCCTCCGGAAAGACCCGGGCTACGAGGCCCAGGGCCCGGGCCTCTTCCGCGTCGAAGAAGCGCCCGGTCAGGCAAATCTCTTTGGCCAGGCTTTTCCCCACGATCCGGGCCAGGCGTTGAGTCCCCCCCCAGCAGGGATTGAAGCCCAGGTTGATTTCCGGTTGGCCGAATTTGGCATTGGCCGCGGCATAGATGAAATCACAGGCCAACGCCAGCTCGCAGCCGCCCCCCAGGGCAAACCCGTGGACGCAGGCAATTACCGGGATGGGGAGCTCTTCCAGCTCAAAGAGCAAACCCTGGCTCTGGACGGCAAACTGCCGGGCGCTCAAGGGATCCAATTCCAGGAATTGCTTGATGTCCGCACCGGCGATAAAGGCTCGTCCCTGGCCGGTGAGGAGCAGCACCCGGATAGCCGGGTTGCCCCGGACTTCTTTCAGAGCCTGGGAAAATTCGGCTACCACTTCCGGGGTCAAGGCGTTTAATTTTTCCGGGCGATTGAAGCTGATGGTGGCCACCGGACCGTCAATGGTGAAAAGCAGGGTGTTATAGGCCATGTCATTCTCCTTCGTAGTCTAAACTTGCAGCCTGGAACCT
>JAKAGH010000209.1 GCA_021817645.1 Deltaproteobacteria bacterium | reverse complement strand
AAATATCTCGAAAAAAGTCTCTAGAACAATGATTTATTACTCAGCAGGATTCGCCAACGGGGCCGTCGGCCCCGACATTTATGCGCGTTAGGAAAACTGGGGGAAAACATGGAACCCGATGAAAAAAAACAGATTTTCGAAAGAAAATGGTATACCCATCCCCCGTTGAGAAATGCCTTGATTGCCGGTCTGCTCACCGGCATCGCCTTTGGTTTGGGGCGTCTCGAAATACTCCCCTCCTTCAAGATCGGCAGCTTGGAAATAACTTCTCACCTGGTGGAGATAGGCATCTATGCCGTGGCCATGGTCTTGGGAGGGTATTACTGGACCAGGGAAGGCCTCGAGGAACTGGTGGAGAAAAAAGAAATCGGCATCGAGATATTGATGCTGGTAGCGACCATTGGCGCCGCCGCTCTGGGGGTATGGGAGGAAGCCGCCCTTCTGGTGTTTCTTTACGGCGCTGCGGAAGGGGTGGAGGAATTCACTTTTGCCAGGACCAGGGCGTCGATTAGAAAACTCCTGGATCTCGCGCCCAAGGAAGCCAGGGTTTTAGTGAACGGCGAAGAAATCATCATCCCCGCCGAGAGCTTAGAGCCAGGGGATGTTTTCCTCGTGCGGCCCGGGGAGTCCATCCCTACTGACGGCCTTATCATCAAAGGCAGGTCCAGCGTGGATGAGGCGCCGGTGACCGGGGAATCCCTGCCGGTGGAGAAAAAAGAAGGAATGAAGGTGTTCGCCGCCACCATCAACCAGGAAGGAATGCTGGAAGTACGGGCCACCGCGGCGTTTGAAGACAACACCCTGTCAAAGATGATCCACCTGGTGGAAGAGGCGCAGGAGCAAAAGGGGAAGGCCCAACTTTTTATTGAAAAATTCGGCAGGAGATATTCCCCCGCGGTTCTCCTGGGTGCGGTGGCGCTGACGGCCATCCCGCCGCTATTCGGGTTTCCCTGGTCTGATTGGGCGGCCAGAGCCGTGGTGTTCCTGGTGGCCGCCGCCCCCTGCGCCCTGGTTATGTCCACCCCGGTGGCCATCGCCGCCGGGATCGGCAAGGCAGGGCGAAACGGGGTGCTCATCAAGGGCGGGATTCACCTGGAAAACCTGGGAAAAATCCAGGCGGTGGCCTTTGATAAAACCGGCACCCTGACCAAGGGGAAACCCATGGTGACCGATATCATTCCCTTTCAGGGGGATGAGCTTGGCATCCTCTGCCTGGCTTATAGCCTGGAGAGATATTCGGAGCACCCCCTGGCCAGGGCGATAGTGGAAAAAGCCGTGACAGCGGGCGGTCAATGCCCGGAGGTAACCGATTTCAGCGCCATTGCCGGTTATGGAGTGACCGGCAAGGTGGGAAACAGGACAGTTTATGTGGGCAAGCCGGGGTTGTTCAGGAGGTTCGGGTTTGACAGCCGCGCTCTTCCTCACCTAGAGAAATTGAGGAACGATGGAAAAACGGTGATGCTCATCGGCACCGAGGACAGTTTGGAGGGGATCATCGCCTTCAAAGACGAGATCCGGCCCCAGGCTAAAGAAGTTATCGAGAGGCTTCATGGCCTGGGTCTCAGGTCGGTGATGCTCACCGGAGACCACGAAGCCACGGCCAGGGCGGTTGCCGCGGAACTGGGTATTGAGGAAATTAAAGCAGACCTCAAGCCCGAAGACAAGATCAAGGCGATCGAGGACCTGGAGCAGCAATATGGGGCCGTGGCCATGGTGGGGGACGGCATCAACGACGCCCCGGCTCTGGCCCGGGCGACGGTGGGGATAGCCATGGGGACCGCGGGAACCGATGCCGCCATTGAAGCGGCTGACATCGCCCTCATGGCCGATGACCTGGCCAAGTTGGCCTATGCCATAAAGTTAGGCAAAAAAGCCAGGAGAATTTCCCTGGAAAATATTGCTTTCTCCCTCGTGGTGCTGGGCTTTCTCATTCCTACGGCCCTGGCGGGAATCATGAGCGTGGCCCTGGCGGTTCTTTGCCACGAGTCTTCGGAACTCCTGGCCGTGGCCAACGGCCTTCGGGCCGCAAGGGGTTAATTAATCTTTTCCTTTTTGGAGAATGGAAGTCGTCAGGGAACAGGGTGACGAAATGCGCTAAAGGGTGGAAGCTATTAAATCAAAAAGATTTAATAAAGGCCGGCTGGCACAGTAGGCTCATGACCGCCACTAGGCCGAAGAGGAATATGTGTGAAATATCATAATCGCCCTCTTTTAAACCTAACTCCAATTCCTGCAAGGGCTTTTATTGGTTAAAATGATCATTCAAAAATGGTCATTCCGGTTATAGCCCTTCCACTCTCGCAGACCTACCCTATGTAGGCGATTCCTTCTATTTGGCTGTATTGAGGGATTACTTGGCCTAAGAACAAGCCAAGTCCCCTTAATGGCGATGATTTTAGGTTATAGCCATTGCCAAAAGTTTTTTTGTTTCGTAGGGGCACAGCAAGCTGTGCCCCTACCATGATTTCCAATCGGTAAAAACTTTTGGCAATCGCTATAAGTGAGAGAAAGATTTAACACCTCTGATCAGCGACAATTAAAACTCCCGGCTGACGACAATTAAAATTCCCGGTTTTTGTAAACCAGATTTACCATCCAAGGGGCTAAGAGGAGGCTTGGATGGTAACCGACCAGCAGGTGAGGAAGCTGATGAAGCTCATACAGAGCGAAGAGACCCTGACCATAGCCGCGGCGAAATCGGGAATGGATGAGAAGACGGCAAGGAAATATCGGAGATTGGGGCAACTGCCCAGCCAGTGCCAGCAGGCGCATTCCTGGAAGACCCGGCAAGATCCCTTTGCCGATCACTGGAAAGAGATTCAGGAACTACTGCAGCTAAATCCGGGGTTAGAAGCCAAGACCATTTTTGCAGATTTGCAGCGGCGGTATCCCGGGCGCTTACAGGATGGCCAACTACGGACCTTACAACGGAAGGTGAAAAGATGGCGGGCCACAGATGGTCCGCCCAAGGAAGTGTTCTTCCCGCAAGATTATCGACCCGGCCAGTTATGCCAGTCTGATTTTACCCACCTGACCAAGCTGCGAGTCCTGATCCGGGGCGAAACCTTTCCTCATCTGCTGTACCATTTTGTCTTACCCTATTCGAACTGGGAGACGGGCACCATCTGTTTCTCGGAAAGCTATGAGAGTTTTAGTGAAGGCTTGCAAAATGCGCTTTGGGAGCTAGGCGGCGTGCCGGTAGCGCATCAATCGGATCGCCTGTCTGCTGCGGTGAATAACTATCTCAATCCCGAGGCCTTCACCCGGCGATACCAGGCGCTGCTGCGTCACTATGGTTTGCAAGGCCGCAAAATTCAAGCCGGCCAGGCTCACGAGAACGGCGATATAGAACAACGGCATCATAGATTCAAGCGGGCACTAGAGCAGGCTTTGTTATTGAGAGGCCATCGGGATTTCGACAGCCGGGAGGAATATGCAGGCTTTTTGCAGAAGCTCTTCAAGCAATTGAATAGCGGCCGTCAGGAACGTTTGCAGGAAGAACTGCAGGTGCTCAGACGATTGCCAGGGCGCCGGGTGGATGATGCCCAGAAGGAAAAATTGCGGGTCGGCCCCAGCAGCACCATTCGGGTTAAGAAGAACACCTATTGCGTCGATAGCCGCCTCATCGGTGAAGTGGTGGAGGTGCGCATTTATGCCGAGCGCATCGAGGTCTGGTACGGCCAAAAACAGATTCACCGCCTGCCGCGTTTATCCGGACATGGCAAGCATTACATCAACTACCGCTATATCATCGATTCCCTGGTCCGCAAGCCTGGCGCCTTTGAAAATTATCGTTACCGCGGGGAGCTCTTCCCCACCAGCTACTTTCGGATGGCATACGATCTGCTCAAAAAACAGGATCGGCTTCGGGCTCACAAAGAATATCTGAAGATCCTGCACCTGGCCGCCAAGGAGAGTGAGAGCGGGGTCAATGAGGCTTTAAGGTGGCTGGTGGAACTGGAACAGCCCATTACGGCAGCAGCAGTTAAAGAGCGCCTCAATTCCGGCTTGGTCCCTGTGCCCATCGCCGCAGTGTCCGTTGATGAGGTCAATCTGGCCATATATGATGTCCTGCTCCACCAGGCGGGGGTGGCAGGATGACTCCACACACCGAACTACGCGATCAACTGGTGGGCCATTTAAAAGAACTCCGTCTCCCCACCATCCGGGAATGTTTCGAAGAGCTGGCTCTGAAAGCCGAACAGGAATCCTTAGGTTATGAGCAGTATCTCCTGGAGGTGACGGCTCGGGAATGTGAAGTCCGGCAGCAGAAACGCATCGAGACTTTACTCCAAAAATCGCAGTTGCCCCTGGAAAAGAGCCTGGCAGAGCTTGACTTGACCCGCCTGCCGCGCAAGGTGGTCAATCAAATCCAAACCCTTCGTACCGGCTCGTTTCTAACGCACCAAGAGAATGTCCTGGTCTTCGGCAATCCGGGTAGCGGTAAAACACACTTGGTCTGCGCCCTGGGGCAGGAACTGGTCCGCAATGGATGCCGGGTTTATTTTGGACGCTGCAATCTTCTGGTGCAGGAACTTCTGCGGGCAAAGCAAGAGCTGAAATTAACCCGGTGGTTGAAAAAGCTGAGTAAATATGAGGCAGTGATCCTGGACGACATCGGTTATGTACAGCAGTCCCGGGAAGAGATGGAAGTGCTGTTCACCTTGCTGGCAGAACGCTATGAGCGGGGCAGTGTCATGATTACCAGCAATCTGCCGTTCTCCAAGTGGGAAACCATCTTCAAGGACCCTATGACCACGGCCGCGGCCATCGACCGCCTGGTGCATCACTGCGTCATTATCGAGTTAAATATTCCCAGCTACCGGATGGAACAGGCTAAACGGTCCCAAACATAAGCTTAACCAAATGTCGTGGTCAGCAGAAATGATTGTCGTTACCGGTACCCCGGCGCCAGCTCCCCTCGGCCAGGGCTGGCGCCACCCCTGGCCGAGGGGAGCGCTGCTCCTCTGACCAGACTGAACGTCATAGGGTGACCAAGACAGAATTTCTTAACCGGTGGCTCCCTTTTGCTTGGCCACAAGGGTGCCTTTGTATGACCACTCACAACAGACTATATCAACTGGTGGGGAGTCGGGAAAAATAATTGTCGTTGAGGGGAATTAATGATTGACGTTGATCAGACCAGGAAGGTCTATAAAAAAACCGGGGAGCTTCAGCCAACGGCGAAGCTCCCCGGGTTAACGAATAACTCCTCCTTTCCAGACCCGAATACTGAGGGTATCCCGAGTCCTGATTTATTTTTCCTTAGTCATTTTTTCGATAACCCAAGGGCGGCATGATTCGAAAAACCTTCCCTCCCCTCCGTGGGTTATCTCCCATTTGAGGCTTTCAGGGCCTTAATATCTGCCAGATTCTTCAGAAGCTTTTTCCCCTGGCTGGTATACATCCAGCCGATACCCTCCTGCCTGAACAACTCCTGAACTTGGCGTTGGTATTCGAATTCCAGGTTCATCAAAGCAGCCATGATTTGCTTCCTCCTTCTTGGATTTTTCTCCCACCGGGGAGGGACAACGCACCATCAACCGATGCGCTCTCCCTCCCCGGTGGAAGTATCCGAAGAGGAGATCGCCCGTCAGGGGGAGTTGCCTCCCCCCGACGCGGCTAAATCAGGCTGCTTGAATCACCATGTCTTTGGAAATCCTTCCTTTCCTTGTTCAAGCAATACGTCAGCCCAATCACGGGACTTTTGCCCCTGGGGCGGAGGCGGGGGTATCTGCACCCTCGCCTTCATGCCTTCTTCCACCAGGCGGGTAGCCAGGCGCGTCCCGGCTATCTGCCCCGCCTTTTCCTTTGACGTGTCATGATCAGCCCAGACCACTA
>JAKAGH010000208.1 GCA_021817645.1 Deltaproteobacteria bacterium | reverse complement strand
ATCAGCCTGGAGGAATATGAAAAGGAACGCGGCCTGTGAGCTACCGCGTCCAATTATCTCTGCCTGCAAAAAAGCAATTGGATCGATTGGACCAGGTGACGGCAAGGCGGCTGCACGATCGTCTTAAAGAATTAACCTTTGATCCCTTCTCTATCAGAATTTCCAAGGCAGTAAAAATGGAGCCCGGCCAGCGCACTTCCAGGGTGGGGGACTGGCGCATCATTTACCGGGTGAACGAAGAAGATCAGGTTATCATGGTAATTGCCTTTCGTCCTAGAGGAAAGGCATATCGTTAGCCTGCCCCGGACTCAAGGACCTCAAACCCCTGGTGCGGCAGCAGAGGCGGAACGCCTGGCAATTGCGCTTCATCCACCCCCGGAGCGGCGAGGAGGTACGCTGGGAAGCAGCGTTGCCGGAGGATTTTCAAAAGGCAATGCAATCTTTAATAAAGTAAAATAGGAATTAAGTTAATGCTTGAACAATGGCATTCCCAATTTAATCCTAAGCAATTTTTATCAAAGGTTAACATTGATCGTTTTATTGAACATAACGAAGCTTATAATGAGAACAGAGTTGAAATACTTAGAGGTCCATGCATTCTTTGTGAAAGCATTGAAGGACCTGGATTATTACTCAATGATGGAGCATATCTTTGTAAAAAATGTTTTTCAGAAGTTTCCAATATACAATATCCAGAGAAATATGAAAGGCTAAAAAGGGAATTTTACAGAGACAGAGAAGCAAGACACCAAGCACGTGAATTATTCAATAGAAAATGTCCATATCGAAGAATTTCAAGTGCTACAGGAACTGTTGCGTTTTTCTCTCTTATTCTTATATTTATTAAACTTATTTTTGTTTTATTTCCACTTGGACTCTTTATTACTTACCGATTTGCACATAAAAAACATGAAGCAAGACTTCGCGAATGGGATTCTATATACCCCAGCCCAGTAAAACCAACACTGAGACATTTTCATGATCCACTTGCAGAACTAACTCATCGTGACAGGTCAATTCTCAAGGTATTTAACAACTGGCCTGGTTATCCACCTTTTTGGGAATATTTGCGTCAGGTTATCATAGATCGTGATAAAGGCAGATGCCAAGTTTCAGGATGTCCTTCAAGAGTCGAACTCCATATTCATCATACAGTACCTGTTTCGCAAGGGGGTGAGCATATTCCAACAAATTTAATAGCTTTATGTAGCTTTCATCACGCATTAGAACCAGACGAAGGACACGAAAGAATTTGGGGGAATATAAAAACCAGATTTTTTACTATAGTATGCGCCCATAAAAGACGAAACCCTTCTTCCATAGGCTATCATGATGTGCGAGCGCATGTGAGGCGGTTGGAACTCATAAATGAACGAGAACTTTCAGAACTAATTGACTTCGATGGACTTTCATGCTCAAATAGTGGAAATGGCAATTTAACTATCAGCATGAATAAGCAAAAGCAACAGGTTGCAGTTAGTTGTTCCGAGTGCTCTAATAATTGGGTTGGATTTAAAAAGTTGACTGAGGAAACGGGGCCACGTTTGGCTGAGGTTTTGAATGTGACAAGAAATAAAGGCCAATGGAAACCTCGTTGGGATATGTTAGAAGAGCGTGCTGATTCAACATTTAGGTTATTAAAAGTTGCAAAAACGACAGCAAGGAAAAAGCCAACAACAATAACTTCAAAAAAATCTCTCTCCCCCAATTGCCCAAAGTGCGGGGCCTCTATGCGGCTAATAAAGCCAAGGAATGGACAGCATTGGAGGCAATTTTGGGGGTGTACAAAATATTCTCTTACAGGCTGCAAAGGAAGTATGGAAGCCTAATTTAACATTGAATTCAATATCTGAATAACAAACCTAACTTGCATTTTATATGCTCAAAATCGCCATTACCGGAGGGCCCGGCTCGGGGAAGAGTGTGGTGGCCCGCATGTTTCGGGAGCTGGGCGCGGCGGTCCTGGACGCCGACGCGGTGGCCCATGCGGTGGTGGCCGTGGGCGCGCCCGCGTGGCAGGAGTTGAAGCAGGCTTTCGGGCCTGAGTTCTTCCTGGAGGACGGCGAACTCAACCGGCCCTTGATGGCCCGCCGGGTCTTCACCGACAAAGAGGCCCGGGAGCGGCTCAATGCGATCGTCCACCCCCACGTGGCCCAAGAGATCCGGGGGCGTTTGGAGGACCTGGAGCGCCAGGGCGTGAAAATGGTGCTGGTGGAAGTGCCCCTGCTCTTTGAAGCCGGGTTGGCCGCGGGCTACGATAAGGTCATCGTGGTGGACATTGATCCCCGGGAACAGAGAGAGCGCCTCCAGGCCCGGGATCAAAGGTCCGCGGCGGAAATCCAGGGGCTGATCAACGCCCAGATGCCCCTTGCGGAAAAGGTTTCCCGGGCCGATTACGTGGTGGACAACCGGGGGTCTTTGGAGGAAACCCGGCGGCAGTTGCAAACAATCTGGGAGGATTTGCAAAAAATCATTTGACAGAAGGGGGGAAAGGAATTACTTTTTAGTTAACCTGCCTTAAGAAATCCTGGTTTCGGCCCGATACAACTTAAGCAAGTTAAGCAATTAAGGATAACCTCAGTTACCATTCCCCTTGGTTTGATTTTGAAAAATCCGTGTTCTATTTCCTTTTTTACCCTGGTGGTTGGCAGTCACTTGCCGCTGCAGGCCTGAAACTATCCCCATAAGCGCCCCATTCGCCACCTGCAATCCCGAGGTCGAAGCGGCTGCCGCCCTGCTCGAAGCATGGCAATTCGCAATTCTCATATATTTATATTTATTTTTACGAGGAAATGATGAACTTATCCGAATTAAAGCACAAAAAAATTAACGAACTGGCGTCCCTGGCCCGGGACCTGAACGTGGAGGGCGCGGCCGGCCTGCGCAAGCAGGAGCTGATCTTCGCCATCCTCCAGGCCCAGGTGGAGAAAAACGGCATGATCTCCGGGGGCGGCGTCCTGGAAATCCTGCCGGACGGCTTCGGGTTCCTCCGGGCCCCCGACTACAATTACCTGCCCGGCCCCGACGATATCTACGTCTCCCCTTCCCAGATCCGCCGCTTCAACCTGCGCACCGGGGACACCATCGCCGGCCAGATCCGGCCCCCCAAAGAGGGGGAGCGCTATTTCGCCCTCCTCAAGGTGGAGACGGTCAACTTCGAAGACCCCGCGGTGGCCCGGGACAAGATCCTCTTCGACAATCTCACGCCCCTTTATCCCGATCAGCGCCTCAAACTGGAAACCGACCCGGACAACTACTCCGCCAGAGTGATGGACCTGATGACCCCGGTGGGCATGGGCCAGCGCGGCCTCATCGTCGCCGCGCCCCGGACCGGCAAGACCATGCTGCTGCAAAACCTGGCCAACTCCATCGCCCGGAACCACCCGGAAGTGGTCCTCATCGTGCTGCTCATCGACGAACGGCCCGAGGAAGTCACCGACATGGAGCGCTCAGTGCGAGCCGAGGTGGTGAGTTCCACCTTCGACGAGCCCGCGCAACGCCACATCCAGGTGGCGGAAATGGTCCTGGAAAAAGCCAAGCGCCTGGTGGAGCATAAGCGGGAGGTGGTGATTCTCCTGGATTCCATTACCCGCCTGGCCCGGGCCTATAACACCGTGATCCCGGCCAGCGGCAAGATCCTCTCCGGCGGCCTGGACGCCAACGCCCTGCAACGTCCCAAACGCTTTTTCGGCGCGGCCCGGAATATCGAGGAAGGCGGCAGCCTGACCATCATCGCCACTGCGCTGGTGGACACCGGCAGCCGCATGGATGAAGTGATTTTCGAGGAATTCAAGGGCACCGGCAATATGGAGATTCACCTGGACCGGAAGCTCACCGAAAAGCGCGTCTTCCCGTCCATCAACATCAACAGCTCCGGCACCCGGAAGGAAGAGTTGCTGCTGGCCCCGGAGGATCTGAACCGCATCTGGATCCTGCGGAAACTGCTGTCGCCTTTGTCGCCGGTGGACAGCATGGAATTTTTACTGGAGAAACTGAAGGGCACCCGCAGTAATGCCGATTTCCTGGCGGCTATGAACCGGTAAATGCAGTTCTTAGTTTTCAGTTTTTAGTTTTTAGTACAAAAAATGGGCGTAGTTGATACGCCCATTTTTTATCCATCCTTTAGCCACAAACTAAAAACTGAAAACTGCTTTAAACCCACTTGTTTTCTTTTTTATTCCAATTTCTCTTAATCTCTTCCTTGTCCTTCTTGGTGGCCCCGAACGCGGACTCACAGACGGATTCCCATTTTTTGGGGTCGGAGCGGAAGTCTTTCTTATAGCGGCTGCTATCAGAATCCTTGCAAAAGATGGTGGGGACGCCGATGAGGCGCTCCACTTCGGAGTCGCAAATCTGGCATTGCGTGAGCGGCGGATCGCTCATCTTCTGCTCCACCTCAAAGATGTGGCCATGGGCCTTGCACTTATACTCGTAAGTGGGCATCCAGTCTCTCCTTCAACCAACCCCCAAAATTCTTGACACACACCCGGGGTCAGAGTAGTTTTAGCAAGAATATAACCTATTCTTACCACTTTTTTCCCCTTAGGCCAACCTTTTCGATTTCTGGAGATGATTGCGGGGGGGGCCAGTTACCAGTGGTCGGTGATCAGTAAAGAAACAGATACTTCTGCTGCCCTTCTTTTGATACTGCTCACTGCTTACCGCTCTATGCTCACTTTAGAAGGAGGCCATGATGCAGGTGCCGAATGTGCAGTCGGTGACTGTCGAAATTCTGGTGGACAATTTCTTCGATATTTTTGAGCCGTCCCGGCCCGGGGTGGTGGAGCGCGCGGTTTTGGGCCGGCTGCCCAAGCCGCTGCTGGCCGCGCATGGGCTGGCCCTGCTCCTCACCGTCACCCACAACGGCGGCCAAAGCCGCATCCTCATGGACACCGGCAACTCTCCCCTGTCCTTCTTCAATAACCTGGAGGCCATGGGCCATGGGCTGGAAGAAGTTGACGCCATTTTTATCAGCCACGGCCATCCGGATCATTACGGCGCCCTTTTGGAAGTCTTGCAGCGGCGGGGGCCGGGACTGCCCGTGTATCTGCACCCGGATTGTTACTTTCCCAAGCTCCTGATCACCCCCCGGGGCCGGGTGGGGCCGTACGCCCTGGAGCGGGAGAAACTGGCCGCGGCCGGAGCCCAGCTCCAGGAAAACCGGGAACCGGCCCTGCTCCGGGACCTGGCCCTGCTCACCGGCACGGTGGCCGCCACCACGCCTTATGAAAAACCTCTGCCCGGCTTCAAACGCCTGGTCCAGGGGCATGAAGAGCCAGACCCGTTCAGTGATGAGCAGGCCCTGGTGCTCAACGTGGCGGGGAAAGGCCTGGTGGTCATCGGCGGTTGCTGCCACCCCGGCATTATCAACATGACCCAATACGCCCGGAAGTTGACCGGCGTCGACCAGATTGCCGCGATCATCGGCGGCTTCCACCTCACGGCCGGGGGCGACGACCTCATCAACGGCACCATCAACGGCCTGACAGAACTGAACCCCGGCCTGGTCCTGGCCGGCCACTGCACCGGCTTCAAGGCCCTCACCCGGCTGGCCGCGGCGCTGCCGGACAACTTCATGGTCAGCTGCGTGGGCACGAAGGTGATGATCTAAGGACAGTATCAGTAATCAGTGATCGGTGATCAGTGATCGGTGATCAGAAAAGATGAGTACCCTCTAAGTTTCTTTTCATAATCACTGATCACTGATCACTGATTACTTTCACCGGCCTTCGCATCACTGGAACATTATGAACCCACTAACTCCCGGCGAAGAGGTAATGATTGCCGCCCTGGCCCGGCAGGTCCGGGACGGGGACACCGCCGCGTGCGGCACGCTGTCCCCC
>JAKAGH010000005.1 GCA_021817645.1 Deltaproteobacteria bacterium | reverse complement strand
GGTAAATTCCTCTTGCCAGCGCTCCCCTTCTGCGTCCAGGGCCCGGGCTACGGTTTGCACCTCATCGAAATCGCCCTTGATCATCCCGCCAAAACCCAGCATCCGGCTGCGGTTGGTGAGAACCACTGCCCCGTCCACCGCCGCGAAGTCGGCCAACTGGTGTGCCGCCTCAAAAACCGCTTCCTCCAGCAGTGACAGGGTGTCCAGGTCACTGTTGATATACTCCTGCCAGCCCAACCTTCGCCCCTGATCAATTTCCCGGCTGTAAGCCTGGACCAGGGTCCGCAGGATCTGGAGCATCAGCTTCGGAAAGCGCTGCCCCGTCTCCTCTTCCAGGAATTGATATTTAAGGGTGATAATGGGGTTGGGCCCGGTAAATTCCTCCGCCCGCTCATGGGGGAGGAACAGGAGGATGCCGCCCTGCCGGGATTCGCGGATGGCGTTGATGATGCGCATGATCAAGTGCCGGCCGATGATCCGTAGCAGGTTCGGATCGAAAATAGCGTTCCAATTATGGCCGTTGCCCCCGGACGCGGCCAGTTGCGCCAATATCTCCCCCCGGATTTCCGAGAAATATTCCCCCAGCCAGCGGGACTCGAAGACATTGAGTTCCGGAGTGATGATGCTGCCTTCATTCAAGGTCGCCACGGCCTCGGTGCCGTTAAGAACCGCCAGGCGTCCGGGGCCCATGACCCAAATGACCGGCAAAGGCGGAAACGCGGGGGGCACCTGCCGCCCGCCGCAATAGGCCTGACGCCAGCGGGTGCCGGAATGCACCAGGCCCCAGATCTCCCATTCGTCCTCCGCGTTCAACGTCACCCCGATGAGGGAGCGGGAAAACTCGGCGGCGTGGGAAAGTTTCCGCAGTTCCGTCTCATTGCAAGGCCGGGGAGATGCCAGCATTTGGCGATGCAGGCTCATGGGCGGCAGATCCGAGGTGGGCAAATGCTCCGGCGCGGCCAGCAGGAGGCGGACCCGCACCAGCCGCTCTTCCTCCCGCAGCAAACTGGCTTGATAACAGGTAGACAGGAGTTCCTCCAGATAGGGCGGCGGCGGCAGGAAACTCTCCGGATGCCCGTTATCTTTTGCCCGGCACGGGGCCACCGCGGGCCAACGCTGGCGGATAAACCAGGCCAAGTCCTCATGATATGCATGCATCATTGTTCCACCCCTATCTTCCTGATCGCACCGGCGGTCCGTCTGCTCATAAAGTTCAAGGTTCAAGGTTCAAAGTTAAGTGAGTGATTCCCGCGAACTTCCAGGTTTCGAGTTACTGTAGGGTGCGCCCTGCGCACCATTTAAGTTGTCGACTTTTTTTAATTTGAGGGAAACGGCTCATTGCTGATTGCACTTACGGGTTAGAAGACTTTCCCCGGAAAAAGTTAAAATCTGCCATGCTCCGGGGGTCCAGGCCCCATATTGTCGGGGTCTGTTCTGCCGGGGACCGGTCGTCCCCTGGGCCCCCGGTCCCCGGGGACCGCCATCCTGCCAGAGCGGGAAACCCCATTCATCCAGCAACTTTAACTCCCGCTGCGGCGTTTTCACGGCCACCCCGATAAATACGGTCCTGCCGCCCCGGTAGGTCTGAAAACCGGCCACCTCCAGGGTATCCCCCACCTTTACCCGCAGCCCCTTCTCGGCCACATATCCAGGCAGCCCTAAGTCCACCTCATTCTTACCTTTTCCGGTCTTAAGGACCAGCCTCTGGCCCGCCGTGCCCGGGGTCACGCGGCCGTTGGCAATCCCGTAATTTCCCAGGCTCTCAATCACGCCGTTAATGGTGATGAATTGCCGGGGATCAAGCAGCGGCGCTGATGGACCTCCCGGCCTCCCGCCGCGGCGCCATTCCGGATCATCGCCGCCACCCGGTCCCCCCGGCCCTTGATCCAGAGGCTGAGCCCACACCAGCCAAGCCAGGCCGATGATTGGAAAAAGAATAAGCAGTATCTCCCAGGGCCATCTCGTTTTCCCAGGGTCTCGCAGCATGCGCCAGTCCTCCCAAAAGTGAAGGGCCCCGGCAGCAAACCCGCACTTTTCTGAAGCCGGTGCGGCAGATGCTGCGGGGGGGCAAGGGTTAGTGGTTAACGGAGAGAAAAAGGAGCCCCGAAGCGCCCCTGGGGGCGCCTATGGCGGTTTCGGGGCCGAACCGGCACCGGGGGGGGAAGGTTGCCCGGCTCCCGCCGGCAGGTGGTCAGCATCCGCTTGAGAAGAGAGCCATTTTCCCGCGGGCGGGTTTGAGGATTCGCAGCCACCAGAGAATAAATTTCACCCACCGGCTTTGCCCGCGGAAATCAAGGTTTATTTCCCGCCCTTAGGGAGTTCCGATTTAGGGAACTCGGGTTTAGGGAGCATCGCGCTTTTCTTGAGAGTTAGGTCGGGGAGGCTGTATTGAAACAGCATCGGCCCGGCCAGGACATAAAGGAAGCCATCGCCGGCCCACACCCCATGAGGTCCTGCCAGGTGTGGCGGCGGCGGCGGACAGGGCAGGGCTTCCTTCTCTTTGGGGGACGCCGGCTTGGGCAGGTCCACGGTCTTTACCAGTTTCAGATCGGCCAGGTTAAACTGCATGATCTTCGGACCGGCCAGGATGTAAAGGTTCTGTTTGTCCGCGGTGAGGCCGGCCGTTCCCATCATGGGATGAAAGCCATGGGGGGGAAACATCCCCCCCGGGGGATCGGCCCAAGCCGCGGGGGCTGCAAAAAGCAGAACCGAAACCAGGCTGATCAGAATCTTCCGCGTGTGCATCTTCGTACCTCCATGTAGTACCCGTTTGTGGCAGCTCTGTTTGAGGGCTCCTCATTGACCTGGGGGGATTCTAACCAGCGATTTTGGAGAAAGTGTGGAGGCGGAATGTAATGAAAGTGGAGACGGGCCGGAAAGAGTGGGGAAAAGTTGACCCGGCCCTGGGAATATGAGACTAAATTGATAACAGCTAATTAACTACCGGGCTGAATCAGCCCGCCGGAAAAGTTGGGGCATAGCAAGAGCTATGCCCCTACATAACAAACCCGGGGCGATGTCCCATGAGTCTTAAATTCAGACACAAAGTATTTCTGACCCTGCTGTTCTATAGCATTGTCATTGTGATTTGCATGCTGCTGATCACCAGGTACTATGCGTTCCGCGATTTTGAAACTTACGTGCACAAGATGGATCTGGAGCGGCTCCGGGAAGCCGCGGAGGTCTTGGGGCAGGAGTACCAAAAAAACGGCAGTTGGACTCCCGTTATTGGCGACCTGGGCCATTGGCTGGCCTGGCGGGGCCGAGGTCCGGCCCCGCGCCCGCCGGGAGAGAGCCCAGGCCAGCCTCCATTTCCGCCTCTGCCTTTGATGCTGGCTCCCGGGGGGGCTGGGGACGGGAGGAGACCGCCGCAGTTTGGTGAGCCGCCCCCCCCACTCGGCCCGCCGCCAGGCACTCAGGCGTTCCTGCCCGCCGGCCCCCCCCACGGTCCGCCGCTTGGTCCGCCACCCGGTCCGCCACCGCCTCACGACCACCAGTCGCGCCTCGTCCTCTTCGATGCCGCCAAGCAACCACTGACCGGCAACGAGCCCTATAACGCCGGCGACTTTAATCTAAAATCCATTCTGGTTGATGGCCAGGTGGTCGGCTGGCTGGGGCTGCGGCAACACCAGCGGCCGCAGCACCCTCTGGATGTGGAATTTTTGCGGAACCAGTCCCAGACTTTTTATACCCTGGGCTCAGTGGCGCTGCTGCTGGCGGTTTTGGTGACTTTCGGCTTGTCCCGGCATCTATTGGCGCCGGTGCGGGAACTGGCGGCCGCCACCCGGGCCTTAACCTCCCGGCGTTTCGACACCCGGCTCAAAATCCGGGCCCAAGACGAGTTCGGCCAGCTCGCCGCGGATTTCAATGCCATGGCCGCGGCCCTGGAAAGATACGAACAGATGCGCCGCCAATGGCTGGCCGATATCTCCCATGAACTGCGGACACCGCTGGCGGTCCTCCGGGGCGAAATCGAAGCCATGCAGGACGGCGTCCGGGAGGTCACTCCCAAGGCCTTGGAATCGCTGCACTTCGAAGTGATGCATGTGGGCCGGATCGTTCAGGACCTTTATGACCTGTCGTTGATTGAGTCCCGGGTCTTTGACGCGGACCTGACCGCGGTCAATCCCCTGGAGGTCCTGGATGAGACTCTGAGGTCCTTTCAAACCCGGTTCGAACAATGGGGCATCCGTATCGAGAACCACGGCCCGGCCGGGCCGCCGGTAACCATCAAGGCGGACCGCGGCCGTCTGCGCCAGCTCTTCGCCAACCTGCTGGAAAATACGCTGCGGTATGCCCAGGCCCCGGGAGTGCTGAAGATTTCCCACGCCCTCGCCCCCGGGCACTTTACCCTCCATTTCGAGGATTCCGGCCCCGGAGTCCCGGAAGAAGCCCTAGAACGCCTGTTTGACCGGCTCTACCGGGTGGATAAGGCCAGGAGCCGGGCCCAGGGAGGCAGCGGACTGGGCCTGGCCATCTGCAAGGGCCTGATGGAGTGTTTCGGTGGGCGGATTGCTGCGTCTCACGCGCTCTGCGGCGGTCTGAGGATCAGCATGGTCTTCCCGGTCCTGCCCGCCGCGCCAGTCCACCCGGAAAAGAAAATGCTGATGCTAACAGATGAAACCGCGTCAACCGCGGTTAGCGATAATCAAGGAGCACCGGAGAAGACTCCGGTGAATGGAGAAACGCCATGCATGGTCGGGAAATCCTGGTCGCCGAAGATGAAATTAAGATTGCCGAAATACTGAAGGATTACCTGGTACGCGCGGGCTACCGGGTCTCCTGGCTCGAACGCGGCGACCCGGTGGTCTCTTATGTGAAAAAGAACCAGCCCTGTCTGATCTTATTGGACCTCATGCTGCCGGGACTGGACGGCATGGAGGTCTGCCGGGAGGTCCGGAAGTTCTCCCAGGTTCCCATCATCATGATCACGGCCCGGGTGGAAGAGATCGACCGTCTCCTCGGCCTGGAGCTGGGTGCGGATGATTATATCTGCAAACCCTTCAGCCCCAGGGAGGTGGTGGCCCGGGTCAAGGCGGTGCTGCGCCGGGTCTATGCCTCCCCCGCCGACAAAACCATGGTGGCGGGGGAGGTCAGCCTCTATCCGAAAACCCATCAGGCCCTGGCCGGCGGCCGGGAACTGAAGCTGACCCCCTGTGAGTATAATCTCTTAAAAACCCTGATGAGCCATCCCAATCGCATTTTTTCCCGCAACGAGCTGATCAACATCGTCCAGGGCTATGATTTCGAAGGTTATGAGAGAACCATCGATTCCCATATCAAGAACCTGCGCAAGAAACTGACTAGCCATCTTCCCGGCCAGGAGGTGATCAGCACCATCTACGGGGTGGGTTACAAATTCAACGTCCAGCTCCAGGAATGAAGGCCGCAGCCGCAATATCCGCAGGTCCTGCTGCGCCTGTCTCTCCCCTGCCGTTATCATCCCCACTGCCATAAGCAACCCTTGAAGAGGCAGGTCATTCTCTCCTTTTTTTATCGCCAGTCGCCATCTGACGACGCGCAATTGTCAGGGCGCACCCCGCGGTGTGCCCCTTTCCCAGGCGGACACCTGGGTCAGCCCTTACAGCCCCCGGGGCTAAAGCCTGCCAGGAATATGGGGGTCGGATTGAGGTAATACTGATTTTTATTCACGGATCTGCCGAAAAATATCATGTTGGGTTGAAGAAAATCACTGCTTCCTTCCTCACGAAAAAAGGGAATAAGAACTGGCGGAAACTAGGCGGGACCCGGCCCCATCCGCCTGCTGGTGGGCCACCCGGCGATTCCAACCTTTGCTAAGGACCAGGTATGCGGTTTAAATACAGCATCTTATATCTGCTTCTCTCCATCATGATCATCATCTCCGGCAGCATGTTCTTCATCGGCTATTTCTTATACGAGGATACCAGGCATCTCTTTGTAGCTTTTGCGGGGATGCTGCTCGGCATCCTGGGCATCGGTTCCGGCCTGACTTTTTCCATCATCAGGCCTTTGCGCCAGTTGCAGCAGCGAGCTTTCGGCGTTATCCGGAATATTTCCCAGCGCAAGGCCGGCGAGCGGGCCCTGCGGGAGAGCGAGGAGAACTACCGGTTGCTGGTAAAGCAGATTCCGGCGCTGGTGTTCAAAGGCTACGCCGATTGGAGTGTGGACTTCTTTGACGAGAAAATCGAGGCTTTTGCGGGCTACCCCAAAGCTGAATTCGATGCCCGCAACTTAACCTGGAAAGATTTGGTCCTCCCTGAGGACCAGCCGGAAATGAAACGGCGCTTGCTCGAGGCTTTGAAGAAAAAAAACGGCGCCTATGTGCGGGAATACCGCATCCGCAAGAAATCGGGGGAGATCGCCTGGCTCCAGGAACGGAGCCAGATTTTCCTCCAGCCTCCGGGCCGGCTTGGTTACATCAGCGGGGTTTTTTTCGACATCACCGATCGTAAACACGGGGAAGAAGCCCTGAGGCAGAGTGAGAAAAGGTTTAAGGATATCGCCGATAACGCCTTGCAATGGGTTTGGGAAGTCGATGCCCGGGGAAAATTCACCTATTCGAGTCCCATGGTGGAAAACCTGTTGGGATATAAACCGGAAGAGATCCTTAATCACAATTTTTATGAATTTTTTCATCCTGATGATCGGGAGAAACTGAAGTACGCCGCGATAGAGGTCTTCGCCGCCAAGTCGCCTTTCCGGGAATTCGTCAACCGCAATCTCCACCAGGATGGCAGGAGTGTGTGGTTATCCACCAGCGGCACTCCCATCCTGGATGACCAGGGGCGTCTCCTGGGCTACCGCGGGGCGGACACGGACATCACGGAACGGCTCCAGGCCGAGAAGGCGCTGCAGGAAAACGAGCGCTTCCTGACCAGCGTCTTTGCCAGCATCCAGGACCATATCACTATCTTGGACCAGGACCTTAACATCGTCCGGGTCAACTCGGTGCGAGACCGGGCTTATCCCCAGGAAAGGCCCCAGGTGGGGAAGAAATGTTATGAAGTCTTGCATCATGCCAACCGGCCTTGCCAGGATTGCTCGGCCCTGCGGACCCTGGCAACCGGCGAACCGACTCAGAGAATTGTGACCCTCGGGCTGCCGCATCAGGAAGACCCCAGGTATTTCAATCTGTCCACCTTTCCCCTCATCAACACCGCGGGAGAGGTAACCGGAGTGGTAGAAGTGGCCCGGGATATCACCGGGCAAAAACAGGCGGAAGAGGCGGTCAGGGAGCGGGAAAGCATGCTGTCCCTGGTCATCAATACCGTGCCCCAGGTTATTTTCTGGAAAGACCTGAACTCCGTTTATCTGGGGTGCAACCAGAATTACGCCCGGGCCGCGGACCTGGCGTCACCCGCGGAGATAGTGGGGAAGACTGAGCATGAATTGCCCTGGCGATCGGAGGAAACGGAAGTCTATGTGGCTGAAGACCGGGAGGTGATGCAAACCGGACAGGCCAAGTATCACCAGGTGGCAACCCGGCAATTGGCCGATGGCCGGCAGATTTGGGTGGACGGCACCAAGATCCCGCTGCTGGCCGGCGATGACACCGTCATGGGGGTGCTGGGAGTCTATGAGGATATCACGGAACGGAAACAATTGGAGGCGGCCATTCAGGAAAGCGAACGGCGCTTCCGGGGTCTGGTGGAAAATCTGCCCCTGGGCATTACGATTATCCAGGAGGGACGCCTGGTTTATCAGAACCCGGAACAGGAAAGGCTTTTCGGCCATCTCCAGATCCAAACTTGCCGTGACCTGCTCCTCTGCGTGCATCCGGATGATGTGGCCAAGGCCGAGCAATTTTGCCTCGCCATCGCCGCCGATTTGTGCCAGACCGATATCACTCTGAGGTTTCTGCCCCTAAACAGTGCCAACCCGGAAAAAAAATCCATCTGGGTTAATTGCCGGGCCAGCTGCATCGACTACCGGGGTCAAAAGGCCATGCTGATCAATATGGTGGACGTCACCCGGACCAGAGAACTGGAATTTCTCATGCGCGTCCGGGAGAAAATGGCCTCCCTGGGCCAGGTGGCCGCGGGCATTGCCCACGAAATCCGCAACCCCCTCTCCGGGATCAACGTCTTTCTGGAAAGCATCAAGGAGAATTTCCAGGACCCGGAAAACGCCGGAGACGTGGTGGAACTCATTGAGGCGGCCCAGTCCACCTCGAACAAGATCGAAGGGGTCATCAAGCGGGTGCTGGACTTTTCCCGCCCCACCGAATTGAGACTGGCCCTGTCGGACATCAATCAGGCGGTGGATGACGCCATTAAACTTTCCGCCACAAAGTTACGAAAAGAGAAGGTGAAGGTCGATTGCACCCTGGCTGCAGACCTGCCCCGGGTGTACGCGGATAACCAATTACTGGAACAGACCATCATCAACATGATCACCAATGCGGCGGAAGCTCTGAAAGCGACCGGCAAAGGGGGCCGCATCCATATCGCCACCCAGGCTGCCAAGGACGCGGTCCTCATTACCATCAAGGATTCCGGCCCGGGCATCCCTCCAGCCATCCGGGACAAGATCTTTGATCCCTTTTTTACCACCAGGAGCGACGGCTCGGGCATCGGTCTCAGCCTCTGCCAGAGAATTATTACCGACCACGGCGGGACCATCGAAGTAGCCCCCGCCGATTTGGGAGGCACCCAATTTGTCATCCGCCTTCCCAGAGAAAAGAGAGGTCCGGCCTGATGCAGCCTTTTTCCATCTTTGTGGTTGATGACGAAGAAAGTATCAGGCACGGGGTGTCCTTTGCCCTGAAGAGGGATTACGCGGTCAAGACATTTGCCACTGCCGAAGACACCCTGGAGGCCCTCAAGGCAGGCGCCCCGGATTTGATTCTGCTGGATATCGGTCTTCCCGGCATGAGCGGCATCGAGGCCCTGGAGGTAATCAAGGAACAAATCCCGGGAGTGCTGGTAATCATCGTGACCGCGTATGAAGATATCGACACGGTGGTTAAGGCCATGCGCCTGGGGGCCCATGACTACATCATCAAGCCGATTCAACTGGATCTATTGCGAGCCAGTATTAAGAATGCCCTGGAAACCATCAAATTGCGCAAAGAGATCCAGGTCCTCCAGGAAAAATGCCTCCGGGAAAATACGCCTTGTTTTATCGGGGAGAGCAACGCCATCCAGGACGTCATGAAGATTGTCGAACGGGTGGCCCAAAGCCCGGACACCCCGGTGATCATTTTAGGAGAATCCGGCACGGGCAAAGAATTGATCGCCCAATCCGTGCATTATAAGAGTCCGAATTTCCAGGGTCCCTTTGTCACTTTGAACTGTGCCGCCATCCCCCGGGAACTCCTGGAGAGCGAGTTGTTCGGCTATGAAAGGGGGGCCTTTAGCGGCGCCGCGGCCAACGGCAAGAAAGGCATGGTGGAGCAAGCCGGGGGAGGCACCCTGTTTTTGGATGAAGTGGGCGACCTGAGCCTCGAGGCCCAGGCCAAACTGCTCCGCTTTCTGGAAAACGGGGAGTATTACCGTTTAGGGGGGACCAAGAAGTTCCAGGTGCGCACCCGGGTGGTCTCGGCCACGAACAAGGATATCAACAGCATGATCGAGCAGGGCCTCTTCCGGGAGGACCTTTATTACCGGCTGGCAGTGATTAAAATCTGGGTGCCTTCCTTAAATAACCGGCCCGAAGATATTATTCCCATTGCCAAACACTTTCTGGTGGAACTGGGCGGCAAATATAAAAAGAAGTTCACCAGCATCGCCCCGGCCGCGGCAAGCTTGCTTTGCGACTATCCCTGGAAAGGCAATATTCGGGAATTGCGGAATATTATCGAAAGGGGGGTTCTCCTGGAAAACGGCCCCCAATTGCAGCTCTTCGATCTGGGTCTGATGAGTGCGGCTTCCGAGGCTCCCCTACCGCCTGGGGCCACTGCGGCCGGTTTTCCCCAACTGCCGGATGGCGGGGTGGATTTGGCGGCCCTGGAGAAGCATTTTATCAGGGAAGCCTTGAAAAAGGCCCGGGGCAACAGCCGCCTGGCCGCCGACCTCCTGCGCATGACTTACTATAGCTTCCGTTACAAACGTAAGAACCTCCAAGAGGGAAAAGACGAAGTCTGACCCCTACCCTGCCTTAATAAGTTCCAGCGGCGGCTAATATTTAACCGCCGATAAACGCCGCTGCTTCTGCCGTTTGCCTGCCTGCCAAGTTTAATTTCCCGTCCCGTCCCCAGCCGCTCTCGCCCAAGCCACCCGGCGTCTCCGCCAGCGGGCCATTTGGCCAATTGAGTTTTGGCTATTTGGCCCCCTGCGGCCCCGGAACCGACGCACCCCCGGGGCAAATCACTACAATTTGCTGATTTATCTACAATATTTCTTACATATTTCTTGGCACAAGACTGGCAATAGGGAGGGTTAACTGCCGATTCCATCAGAGAGGTGAACCAGATGACCACCAAGGAAATATTGCAAAGCCGTAGGGTTTTATTGGTGGATGATGACCAGAGCATCCGTGTCTCTCTCTCTTATTATTTCCGTCACAAAGTCGGATGCTTTACGGCCATAGAAACCGCAGAACAGGCCCTGCATCATCTCCAGGACCAGGTTTACGACGTGGTTATCTGCGATTACCGCCTGCCCGGGATGAACGGTTTGGATTTTTTCCAGGAACTGAACCGCCGCAGCCCCTGGGCTTTGAAGATTATGGTCACCGCGTTCGGCAATCTGGACCTGGCCTTGGAAGCCATCAGAATCGGCGTCTCGGATTTCATTATGAAACCTTTCCAGGCAGTCACCGTGGAGAAATCCATCGCCGGGTTAATTGCCAGGCGGGAGAAAGAGATCGCCGGCATCCTGGGACGCGGGCGGATGTCCCGGGAGGCGGAGGAGCAACGGCTGGAGCAGATGGAATCCTTGCTCAGAAAGGTCTCCCATAAATTAAATAATATTCTGCAGGTGCTGTTGGGAAATGTCGAGATCGGCCTCTGGGAGGCAGAAGATGAGCGGGTGAGAGTAAGGTTGGAAAATATTTTTAAAGGAATCGGGGTGGCGATGGGTTTGAGCAGACAACTGACCCCTGGCCCCAGAGACCTTGGAGACGGTTAAGACGCCAACTGCGTGGCGGACAATCCATTTGAGCGGATACGGAGGATCACGGGATGAAAAAAGTCAGATTGAGCGTGAAGTTGATCGGAACTGGCGGCCCTGATAGGCGGCCGGGATGAGACCGCAGGTCCGGCCGCGTTCCGTAGCGCCGGACACCGCTCACCCTTCAAATTGTTGCCCTCCGCAGGCTAGCCGGGAAAAGGCTTGCCCCGGTTTTAGAAGAATCCCACCCAGTTTATTGCCCGCCCGGAGGGATGGGGAGGTTGGCGCAGAAGCCGTGACTTGCCAACCTCCCCGGGGGCCTGGCTCGGGAATATGAGCAGGCGGGCAAAACGGAAACCGGGACTGGAGAAAAGTTGCCGTCAAAGAAATTGTTTGGTCAGGGCGGACCTGCAGGTCCGCCCCTGGGCGGGCGCACCCATGGATGCGCTCCTGCAACGGCTAATTATCGTCTTTTTGCGGCAACCCGGCATTTGGCGATAGATGGAGCGAACCCATGCAAGCAGCCACACTTAATGACCTGAAAGCAACCGGGGGACTGGAAGCCCTGGCCGGGAAATATCTCACCTTTGCTCTGGGAGAGGAAGAATACGGCATCGAAATTATCAAAGTTAAGGAAATCATCGGCATGATGCCCATTACGTCCCTGCCCCAGACTCCGTCTTTTATCAAAGGGGTCATCAATCTCCGGGGCAAAGTGATTCCCGTGACCGATCTCCGGCTCAAATTCGGCCTGGAGCGCACGGAGATTTCCGAACGCACCTGCATTATCGTGGTGGAGATGGAAAAGCCTTCCGGGTCATTGACCATGGGCCTGGTGGTGGATGGGGTCTCCGAGGTGGCCAACATCAAGAAAGAAGAAATTGAGTTGGCCCCCCATCTGGGCATCCTCGAGGAGATGAACTTTGTCTCGGGGATGGCCAAAACAGAGAGCCGCGTCAAGATTCTCCTGGACATCGACCGGGTCTTGGCCGGAGAGCAACTTGCCGCCCTGAGGGAGATGTTTTAAGCGCGGGGCAACTCCATACCTTTTATCCTGTCTCTCCCTGGCCCAGAAGGTTCTCCAGGGCCGCGTCGATGGCCGGAAAATCAAAGGTAAACCCTGCGGCCAGCAGCTTTTGGGGCAGGACCTTCTGGCCGGTGAGGACCACTTCGGCCAGTTCCCCTAACATCAGGCGCAGCATGAACCCGGGCGTAGGGAAAAAACTGGGGCGGTGCAGGACCCGGCCCAGGGCCTGGGCCAGTTGCCGGTTGCGCACCGGCTGGGGCGCGGTGAAATTCACCGGGCCGCTGATCTCCGGGTGATCCTTGACGAAGAGCATGGCCCGGGCGTGGTCCTGCCGGTGAATCCAGGATACCCACTGTGCCCCCGAGCCCGCGGGTCCCCCCACGAAGAGCTTGAACGGAGTTAGCATCTGCCCCAAGACCCCGCCCCCCGGCCCCAACACCAGGCCGAAGCGGGTGATCACCACCCGCACCCCCAGGTCCTGGGCCTTCAGGGCTTCGGCTTCCCAATCCCGGGCCAGGCGGGCCAGGAAATCGTCTCCCGGCGGTGCCTCTTCGGTGAGGTCTTCCTCCCCCCGGGCCCCGTAATAACCGATGGCCGAGGTGCTGCAAAAGAGCCGGCTGCGGCCTTCCGGGGCCAACGCGGCCACCAGGTTGCGGGTGCTCAGGATGCGGCTGTCGTAAATTTCCTGTTTGTGGGCCGCGCTCCACCGGGTAAAGATGGAAGCCCCGGCCATGTTGATGATCCAGTCATGATCCGGTACTGCAGCCATCCAGGGGCCTTCTCGGGTAGGGTCGCCCGTCAGGAAGCTGATGCCGGGCTCCGCCGGGACCGGGGGAGTCTCCCGGCGGGTGAGGATGGTCACCGCCAGGCCCTGCCGGGCCAGCTCCCGGGAGAGAAAAGCACCCACAAAACCGCTGCCGCCGGTCATGAAGACTTTCATCGGACATTACCCTCCTGATACCCCGGAACTGGAATGATGGGGCACCTTCTGGATGCGTCTGCTGAAAAATAAGCATCCGGAAATGCTGATGCAAATGCGCCGGTAAGTTTGGGCTCAGGCCGGGAAGAAACTCAGTCACCGGCACCTAGTGCGGCGTCCCAGGAATAAGTTACAAAATACCACCTATGAATATGCCCAATGTTACTCCCTCTCCCCTCGGGGGGAGGGTTAGAGTGAGGGGGGCGACTTTGGCTAAGTGGCTGTAATCAGCCAAAAGACACCACCCCCACCCCCACCCTCCCGCCTCGAAGGGGGAGGGAGAAAGACTGGGCAAATTATGAAGGTATTCCTGGTTCGCCGTACTGGAACCTCAGGCAGAAAATACCCCGGGGGGGTCAGGAAACAAATTGCGGGATGAATATTTGGCGAAGAATTTGTTGTGGCAGACCCGGGAGTCCGGACCGGCACCGCAAATGCCGCGGCCTTAATGCGATGATCGTCTTGGTTTTAGGGGCTGGGGGACGGTGTTTCTGCCAGCATCCGGGGGGGCACCCAGGGGTGCCCCCGACAAATCCGTGGCTATCGTTACCGGCTGCACCGCGGTCGATACAAGTCGAGACCTCTGTGAAAGTCCTCCAGCTTGTCATTCTGAGGGAGCGGAGCTGCCGAATAATCTCGTAGTTCCCAATAGATACGAGATTCGTAACAAAGCTGCGCTCCGTTCAGAATGGCAGAAAAAAGGACTCTCGCAGAGGTCTCAAGTCGATGTCAACCCTTTCAATTGCCCAGCAACAGGTTTAAAGCTGAAAGAGGTCTATTTTTGGCAAAGCTGGCCGAGATGGTATGGTTGGCACTGACGTTGCTGAACGTATAGCTCTGTACCGGGCCGACTGAACTGCCGTCCACCACCACGCCCGCAACGTGGCAGCCGCGGTTGGGGGTGATGCTGAAAGACTGTGAGCCCCCCGGGTTCACGGAAACCGTACCCGCGGGCGAGATAGACCCATTAGCCCCCGCACTCGCGCTGATGGTGTAGACAATATTACTGAAGGTGGCGGAAATGGTGTGGTTGGTAGTGACATTGGTGAAGGTATAGGTGGTCACTGCCCCTACCGAGGAGCCGTCCACCAGGACGTCGGCCACATCGTATCCGGCTGCTGGAGTAATGGTAAAGGTCTGATTGGCTCCGTAACTCACCGTGGTGGCCCCGGACGGTGAAATAGAGCCGCCGGTCCCGGCAGAGGCCGTAATAGTTAAAGTCGTGCCTTGAGCCGTAAGGGTTGCGGTCATTACTGCGCCGGAATTACTGATATTGGTAACGCTTATCTGGCTATCTTGGCTGGAATACCAGGAGTCGCTGCTGGGAATGGTAGTGTGGCTCCAGTTGCGATTCGTGGTGCTCCCCGGATAGGGGTCGCCGGCATCCCCCCGGTTACCGGTACTACTACCATCGGTCTTTTCCAGGGACATCAACCCGTCAGCCTGTTGCAGGGCCACCAGGTAGTGACTGGAGCTGCAACTGGAGGTGGTGGTTGAGGTGCAGGCATGGTCGTTGCTCGCGACGGCTTCATCCACGTGATAGATCAGCAAGCCGCTGCCGGGAAGATAGTAATCATACGTATTCGCGGTCTTCTGGCGATTTTCGATGAGGAAATATTCCTGGGCCCCCAGAACCGAAGAGCTCAACTTGAGGACGGTTTGGGCCGGCGCCGGGTTGTTGTAAGCTTGGGGGATGCTCTTGGAGGTGACAGTGCCGCTGATCTCCGTGGGGGTCACGAACCCCATCTGCACGCGGGACCAGGCGTCCGGCCAGGCCGGGCCGGCGCCCATCCCCGACGGACCGTTCCAACTGCCCCCGGCCATCAGGCTCCAATCGCCCAGCCCATTTGAGGAGTAGTCGGTGTCATAAAGATCCGGGAGATTCCAAAAGCCGTGCCCCATTTCGTGGGCAAAGACGCCGATGGTCATGTCGCTGGCCGTGGCAGAGACGGACTCCCAGTACTCGGGCATGATGACGTAGTCGCTGATGACGACCCCGTTGTAAGTGCGGGGGTACCTCATTGACCAGGAGTGGGACCAGATGTCGTTGGCACTGCCCGTGAACTCCGCGCCCGGACCGGCATGGATCAGCATGATGGGGGCCATTACCCCCGAATGGGTGTTGTCGTATTGGGAGAAGTCCACCCCGGCGGCATGCAGGGCGTCCACGATATCTTCGGCCAACTTCTGGCAGTTGTGGGGATAGGGGGAGTCGGTCCCATAGGCACCGTTCACATAATAGGCGTAAGTATCAGGGGCGCGCCGCCATCCCAGGCTGCTGGGCAGGTTCACCGTGACAATATCCACCTGGCCGTAGGAGACCTTGTTGTAGAAGTCCCGCACCGACCCCAGCCCCGAGGCGACGGGCGCGGCGAAAATCAGGCTGTCAAAGTAAGAGGCGGTGACGGTGTGCACGTTGTCGCTGAAGTCCACCACCACGGCCAGGGCCTTGATGCTGCCCGTCAAGGGAGCCTGGGCCGCGGGCGCGGCGGCGCCAGTGGCCGCAGCCGCGGCTTGAGCCACCGCTCTTTTAGCTACGGCCCGTTCAGTCCTCCTGACAGGATCGGTATAAAAGGAGGGAACCCGCACCTCTCCCTGGGCAATGAGGCCCTCCAGGCTGGGGTGAGGAGGCATGGCCAGCAGGAGCCCAGGGGAAAATAGGGTGAAACACAGGCACCAGCACCAGGCCGGGATTATTCTTCTCACTGAATTTCCTCATCTATCAGAGATGGCTCACAACGGCTGCTTCCCAGGACCCGGTCAAGCATTCTTTATTAGAAGCCATTTCAAAACCTCTTTTTCTGTCATCCTGAACGCAGTGAAGGATCTCAACGCCTCGAAAATACGAGATTCTTCGCGGCGCTCAGAATGACAAAATAGGATAATTGAGGTTGTGAAATGGCCTCTATTATGCCGTCCCAGGACTACCTCACATAATTACCTGGTCTTTCTCCCTCCCCCTTTGAGGGGGAAGGGTGGGGGTGGTGTCTTTTGACTGATTACAGCCACTTAGCCAAATTCGCCCCCCTCACCCTAACCCTCTCCCCCGAGGGGAGAGGGAATATTATTGGGCATATTCATAGTTGATATTTTGTAACTTATTCCTGGGACGTCATACTAGCCATTGCTGCATTATTTTTTTGACGTCAGGGAGAGTAAGGAAGTTAATTCGAGCTTTCTCTTCGGGCCGGGAGTCTTTATAATTCTTCGGCCGCAGTCACCCTCAGAATCAACCTGCCCCCTTCCGAAACCAGGCGGCCCGTAAGACGCAACCGCCGCCCCACATAATAGGCCATGCTCTTTAGCTTGGGCGCCCCCTCCCTGGGGTGCAAGACCTCCAGGGGCGCCCAGGGAGAAACCTCTAGGACGGCGCCGGATTCGGAACGCAACCCGAAGGGCGGGCGAGACCACTTACCCAGGGCTTCCAAGACGCCTTCCACCACCAGCGTTTGTCCCAGGTATTGCTGGGGCTCTTGCATGAGCTTCTCCAAACTTAGCAGGGTTTCCGGTCCCTGGCCCCCGGCCGCCGCCGGAAGAAACCCGTTCATTCCTAAGAAAATTATGAACCAGAGACAAAGGGGGCCGTATCTGCCGAAACTTTGATCTTTGCAGGAGCGCCGAATCTTTCTGGGCATTTGACAACCCATTTATCGTTACTATCCTGAGTTATCCATAACCCAGAGTTTATTGGATAGTTTTTTTCATGGCCAGGAACGTTTCTAGACAGAATTATATCAAAAAGGCAAAGCTTCCCAAAGGGGTTCTGTGCGGGGGAACCAAAAAAAGGGAGGGGGCTCTCAGGAAGCTGTAATCTTTATCGGTATGAAAAAAATGCCCCTTAAAATCAGCCTAAACCGTAATCACTTCTCTCCGCCCAGGGCCGCGGCCAGCCGGGGCACCAGGTTGTCAAAGCCGCCGTTGGACATGATCAGGGCCACGTCCCCGGGCCGCAGTCTTTCCAACAGCGCCGCCAGCAGCAGGTCGGTGTCCGGGAAATAAAAAGCTTCCTGCCCCCGGCCCCGGAGGTCCTCCACCAGCCGGGCAGACGAGAACTGCTCCTCCTCCGGCACCTTCCACAGGTCCGGAGGCTCCCGGACGATAATCAGATCCGCGTCCTTAAAGGCCCGGGCATACGGCTCCTGAAAGACCCGGCGCCGGGAGGTGTTGGTGCGGGGCTCAAAGACCGCCACCAGCCGCCGGCCGGGATAACCCCGGCGCACCGCCTCCAGGGTAACGGCCACCGCGGTGGGATGGTGGGCAAAATCCTCCAGCACCAGCACGCCCCGGTATTCCCCCGCGGCCTCCAGGCGGCGCTTCACCCCCAGGAATCCAGTCAGGGCTTTTTGTAAGCGCTCCGGCTCCTCTCCCAATTCCGCCAGCACGGCCACTGCGGCCAGGGAGTTCCAGACGTTGTGGGTCCCCAGCAGAGGGGTGAAAAACCTGCCCCAATGCCTCCCATCCCGAGAGACGGTGAAATTCATGCCCCCGGACCCGGGCTCGATCTCTCCGGCCCGCCAGAAATTGCCCTCCTGCAAGCCATAGAAAGCCACGTCCCCCGCGGCCCGGCCGCAGACCTGCCGGACCAGCGGCGCGGCCCCCCAGGCCAACAGCCGCCCCCCTGCCCCCACCTGCTGCACGAACCCTTCGAAGGCCTGGATCACCCGGTCCAGGTCAGGGTAGATGTCCGCGTGGTCGTACTCAATGGAGGTGAGGACCGCCAGGCGCGGCCGGAAATGGATGAACTTGGGACGTTTGTCAAAGAACGCAGTATCGTATTCATCCCCTTCCAGGACCACGTAGTCCCCCCGGCCGGTGCGGTAGTTGGCGTTGAAATTGCGGGCGATGCCCCCCACCATGAATCCCGGGTCCCGCCCCGTTGCCTGGAGCAGCCAGGCAGTGAGCGCGGTGGTGGTACTCTTGCCGTGGGTGCCGGCCACCACGATGCTCTGCCGGTCCCCCACCAGGAACCGGTTCAGGGCCTCGGGCAGGGACAGCCGGGGGAGATTCCGGGCCAAGACCGCCTGGGCCTCGGGGTTTTCCCTCCTGATGACGTTGCCCACCACCACCAGGTCCGGCGCGGGCTCCAGGTTCTGGGGCTGATAGCCGTTCAGGACCTTGATCCCCAGTCTTTCCAGGAAGGTGCTCATGGGGGGATAGGCCTGTTCATCGGAGCCGGTCACCAAATATCCCAGTTCTTTGAGGATGCCCGCCAGTGCGGCCATACCCGTGCCGCAGATGCCTAAGAGGTGAATGTGTTGCATGTTGATCCTTTTAGAGGGGAGGCAGATGAGCCAGTGATCAGTGATCAGTAAAAAAAGTGGCTCTGTAATTCTTGGCTTTTGCCACTCGTTTGTTGTGGTTTACTGCCGAAAAGTCAAAAGCAGTTAGTCAGTGGGGCGGCCGTCCCTGGCCGCCCGGGCCCCGGCGGGCACGGAGGCCAGCTCCACCAGTCTTTTCATGTTTTATGGGTGAGCCAATGGCTCATGAGCAAATGCCTTGAAAAGATTTTCTTGGTGGCGCAGGCGTCTCGCCTGCGCTAAGAATGGGCTGGCGAGGACGCCGCCAGAACAACGGCGTGCGCAGCACGCCCTCTAAACTGCTTACTGCTCACTTCATCTGTCCCTCACTTCTCACCCTCCGAGCCCTAACGCCCGGGAAGCGGCTTCATTAAACCGGGGCCGGAAAGCCCGAATCTTACTCTTATCGTCCCGCCCCAGGTGCACCCGGTTGGTGAGTAAGACTACCATCTGCCCCGATTCCAGGTCCAGCCAAAAGGAAGTGCCGGTAAAGCCCAGATGGCCCACGCTGTTGGGGGAGAAGAAGCGGCCCGCGCTGCCCAAAGCTGGGTCCGCCGCGGGCTTATCAAATCCCAAAGTACGGCCGCCCGCGCAGACGGGGGCAAGGAAGAGGCGCACCGTTTCCGGAGAAAAAGGCCCGGTTTCCTCCCCGCGATAAGCCCGGTAAAGGGCCGCTAACAGCCGCCAAACTGCCCCCGCGGTGCCGAAAAGACCTGCATGCCCGGCCACGCCCCCCGCGGCCCAGGCGTTTTCGTCGTGCACCTCGCCACAGATGCAGCGCCCGGGGATGAGCCCCTCTTCGGTGGCCGCATAGACCCGCGACTCGCCACCCGGTTGCCGGCGGGGGCAAAAGCCCAGGCCCGGCAGTCCCAGGGGCTGATAGAGTTCCTCACGGCAGAAGGAATCCAGGCCGCGACCGGCCGCGGTCTCCACCACTGCCTGCAAGAGTAGATAGCCTAAATCGCTGTAAATGGTCTGGGAGCCAGGCCGATATTCCAGGGCCGCGGCCGCAGCCAGCCGCGGGAGCAAACCGGATCGGCCTTCCGGGGGGGCGGCGAGTATCGTTTCATAAAAAGGCCGCCATGCGGGCAGCCCCCCCCGATGCGCCAGGAGATCGCGGAGGGTGAGGCCGCGCTTGTCAGGCGGCAGCCATTCCTCCTGGAGAATACTCCCGAGGGTATCCGCGGCGGTGATCTTGCCCTTTGCCACCAGGAGCATCAAGGCCAGGGCCGTGGCCAGGGGTTTGGTGAGGGAGGCCAGGTCAAAAACCGTCTCCAGGGTGGCCGCCGGGGCCGCAGGATCCCGGGAGATCCGTCCGGCCGCGGCCTCCCAGAGCTTCTCACCCCGCAGACCCACCACCGCCGCGGCCGCGGTATAGACTCCCCGGGCAAATCCTTCTTCCAGGATATCATGCAGGGGAGACCAGGGAACAGGCGCGTTATGGCTCATGGCTTAAAACGAAAATTCAACACCAAGACACTGAGACACAAAGGGCCACCAAGAAAAACTATATGGGCGTCCTGGAACCAGGGCGCCCATAATTATTCCTTAGTGAATCTTCGTGCACTTGGTGTCTTGGTGGTGAAGATATTTTCTTGTCTCAATTCTTCTCCAGCGCCAGCTCAATCAACTTATCCAGCAGCGCTGGAAACTCTATCCCCGCGGCCTTGGCCCCCTGGGGGAAGAGGCTGGTGGCGGTCATGCCCGGAATGGTGTTGGTTTCCAGGACGTAAATCTCCCCGTCCTTGACTTTCATGTCCGTGCGGCTGTAGCCCCGGCAGCCCAAGGCCTGGTGGGCAATGAGGGCGCATCTTTGCGCCGCGTCGGTGAGTTCCGGGTCCAGCCGGGCCGGGCAGATTTCGGTGGTGGCCCCGGCCTGGTATTTGGCCTCGTAGGTAAAAAACGGATACGTGGTGGCGGGGACGATCTCCACCAGGGGCAGGGCCTGAAGCTCGACATTGCCCAGGACCCCGCCGGTCACCTCCGGGCCCTCGATAAATGCCTCCACCAGCACCCGGTAGTCGTATTTGAAGGCCGCGGCCAGGCCCTGTTCCAACTCCTTGAGGTTTTTGGCGATGGTGATGCCGATGCTGGAGCCCTCGTGGACGGGTTTGATGACGACGGGCAGGCCCAGTTTTTCTTTGATCTGTTTGGCGGCGGGAGCCTCTTTCTGCGTGAAAACCAGGGCGTGCGGCACCTTGAGGCCCGCCTGCAGGTACATGATCTTGCTCAACTCCTTATTCATGGCCAGGGCCGAAGCCAGGACCCCGGACCCCTGGTAGGGAATCTCCAGGAGGTCCAGCAGCCCCTGGATGCTGCCATCTTCGCCCCCCCGGCCGTGCATGATGATCAGGGCCACGTCCAGTTCCCCGGCCTCCCGCACCAGACGTTCCAGGTCATTGCGGGGATCATAGCGCCGGATGTCGTATTTGGCTTGGTTCAGGGACTGAAAAACCTGCTCGCCGCTTTTTAAAGACACCTCCCGTTCCGAGGATTTGCCCCCGGCGATCAGGGCTACGCGCATCTTTTTCATTGGTCCCTCCGGTCGTTCAGTTGTAGGAGATCCACGGGGTTTAATTCAAGGGAGTCGAAGATCCGGTCCTCCAGGGCCTGGGTTTTGACCTCCAGGGCCTTCAGCCGCGCCTGGGCCTCAGGGGTGCGCCCGTAACGCGCCAAGATGTCAGTAAAACGCTCGGAGAGGGTCACCACCCGGGTATGAAGCACCCGCTTGTCCGCGTAATTGACCACTTCCGCTTCCCGGGGGGGGCGCAGATCCCCGGGGTCCCGGTCCAGATAGACATGCGCCTTGACGATCTGCGCCACTTCCGGATAGCCCAAATCGGTGAGCACGGTTGCACCCCACTCCGCGTGTTTCTGCCCGTTTTTCAAACACGGCGTCTTCCCGAGGTCATGGAGCAGGGCACCGGCTTCGATCAAGGGCAGGTGCAGAGGCAAACCGGCCGCAACCAGGGCTTCCCCCAAAAAAACGGCCACCTGGGTCACCCGCAGACTATGCTCCCGGATATTAGGCAGCATGCCGTGGGAAGCCATTAAATCGAGGCATTCTCTAGGAGAAGGAATGGGAATAAGATCCGGTTTAGCCATACTGATTAAATATACTAAATTATTCTTTCTTCAACAGAGCAGCGCGGGACCAAATGATTTTTGGTCTGGAAACAGGGGACAAGCCATTATCTCTGGCGGCAGAGAGAGCCTCTTCAAAGTCTTGTACTGATGTATGTCCCTTGGGTTCCGCGACCAAACAACAGCCATTCGGTTTCAACAGGTTGGCAATTTCGCCGAAAAGTTTGGGGACATTCGCAACCTCATGGACCAACGCAAAGGCCAAAGCAAAATCGACCTGCCCATAGAAGTCGTCTAGCCCGAGGGAGGCCGGCTCGCATACCCGGGTGATGATCCTCTCGGCAAGCTGTTCTCTCCGGGCGCGATTCCGGAGTACCCCGAGCATTTTCTCCTGCACATCAACACAGATGACCTTTCCCTGCGGCCCCACCATTCTCGCCAGAGGCAGAGAGAAGTAACCCATGGCTGAGCCGATGTCAACGACCGTCATGCCGCCGGCGACATAGGGAGCCAGGATTTTCTCAGGATTTTGGATCAGCCTTCGGAGCGGATTCAATAAAAAGAAATATCCGATCCAAAATGGACACACCCGTTTGGCCATAGCTATATCAGGTCTTGTCTACCAGCACCACCGCGTACGCCGCAATTCCCTCCCCCTTCCCCGCGAAACCCATCTTTTCCGTGGTGGTGGCCTTCAGATTGAGGTCATCCGGGGGCAGGCCCAGTATAGGCGCCAGCTTGGCGATCATCGCCGGAAAGTGAGGCACCAGCCGGGGGGCTTCGGCGACAATGACCGCATCCACGTTCACCGGCCGGAAATTTTTGGCTTTGACCACTTCCATAATTTTTTCCAGCAGGATCAGGCTGGAGATGTTTTTATAAGCCGGGTCGCGGTCCGGGAAATGGCGGCCCAGGTCGCCCGCGGCCACCGCGCCCAGCAGGGCGTCGCCGATGGCATGCGCCAGGACGTCGGCGTCGGAGTGGCCCGCCAGACCCAGGTGATAGGGAACCTCCACGCCACCCAGGATCAGGGGGCGTCCGGCTACCAGGCGGTGGGCGTCATAGCCCATGCCGACCCTCATTGCACCTGGCTCCGCAACCAGGGCAGGAGGGCCTCGGCCAGTTGCAGGTCTTCCGGAGTGGTGATCTTCAGGTTGCGGAAATCGCCTTTGATCACCGCCACCTGCTGCCCCATCTCCTCCAGCAGGGAGGCCTCATCAGTGCCGTAAAAGTTGCGGCTGTAGGCTTCGATAAAAGCCCGCCACAACAGATCAGCCTGAAAACCCTGGGGGGTCTGAATCTGCCAGATGTCCTTGCGGTCCAGGGTGTGAATCACCTTCCCCTGGGCGTTGACCCTTTTCAAGGTGTCCTGGGCCGGCACCCCCAGAATGGCCCCGCCATGGCTGCGCGCGGCCTTGATGACCTGGCGGATCTGCTCCGGAGCCACAAAGGGGCGCACCCCGTCGTGAACCAGGATCACATCCAGACCATCTTCCTGCTTCAAAGCCTTTAACGCATGATAGACGCTGTCCTGCCGCTCTTTCCCCCCCGGCACCAGGCGGAGCACCTTTTTAAAGCCGTAGGGCGCAATCACTTCTTCCCGGCAATATTCCAGGTCATCGGGGTGGGCCACCACCGTGACCTGCTGGACTTCCCGCACATTTTCAAAGACCTCCAGGGTGTGAGCCAGGATGGGTCTGCCGGCCAGCAGCAGATAGGGCTTGGCAATCTGGCTCTGCATGCGCAGGCCCACGCCCGCGGCGGCAATGATGGCAGCCACCCTCATGATTCAGCCTCCAGCGAGCCCTGGCAAGAAACCCGCCCGGCCCGGCCGGGCAGACGGCCTTGCCTGATGCTCGCGGCCGGAATCTTCTCCGGCTCCTGCAAGAGTTCCCGGGCCCAATCTTCCAGCCGGAAGAATTCCACTCCCTGATCCCGGCAACGGTCCAGCAAATGCGCAAATTCCTGCCGCAAAGGGCCTCCTTCCACCTCGGTATGCACCGTCAATACCTGGGGGCTTTCCGCCTTTTGCAGGCGCCCCAAAACCAGGGCGGCAAAGTCTTCAGGCCGGCACCCCTCAAAACCCAGCAATTCATCCAGCGTGGGCAAGGTGGTGGGAATTTCCAACACGGAATTAATCTGCTTCCCGAAGCGGGGGAAATAGGGGGCATAGCCCCGGGTGTCGCTGCCATACAGGAAGCCGCCTGCAGCCAGTACCGTGCGGCTCGCCGCGCTGCACTGCCACCCCGGCGCGGCAAAAGCCCGGGCTGCATGCCCCAAGAAGGGTTGGTACAGGCCCTGGGCCTGGGCCAGTTCCCGGGAAATCTCTTCCCGGCTCAGGCCCAAAAGATGATCATGCCAATGCACGTGATCATAACCATGCAGTCCCACTTCATGGCCCGCCGCGGCCACTGCCGCCAAAATCTCCCCTGCTCCCGCGCCGATCAAAGGCGCCGGCAACAGGGTACCATAGAACATGGTCCGGAGTCCATAGAGCGCCGGCGCCCGGGTGCGCCACATTTTTTCCAAAAAACCCTGCTGTGTAAAGACCCGGAAGATGGCCCGCCCGGAATTGTCCGGCCCCAGGGAGACAAAAAAAGAGGCCTTGATCCGGCGCGCGGCCAGGATGTCCAAAAGAGCCGGAATCCCCTGCCGGAACCCCTCCAGGGTGTCCACATCTATTTTTAATCCCAACCGCGGCGGCACAGAAGCTCCATAGCAAAATTTCATAGGAGATAGTGGAAACCGGTTCCGGTAATCAGTGATCAGTCATCAGTACAAAAATCGACCACCAATCGCTACTTACTGATCACTGATTACTGATTACTGATCACTTCTCCTCGCCGAACTCCGCCTCTCCCCTCACCTCATCCAAGAAAGAGTCCAAGGTGATTTTCAGGGAGGTTTTGAGGTCCGTCTGCGGCTCCCAGCCCAGAAGCTGCCTGGCCTTGGCAATGGAGGGCTTGCGGCTGGTGATGTCCTGGTAGCCCTTGCCGTAGTAAGCCTCGTGGGGCGTCTCCACGATCTCCGCGTACAGAGCATCATCTTTATGGTCCGGGTGCTGCTTAAAGAGGTCCCGGAGCATCTGGGCCAGTTCTTTTACCGAAGCCTCGTTAGCCGGGTTGCCGATGTTAAATATCTGGCCGTCGGCCGCACCCCCGGGGTTCTCGATGATCTTCATCAGGCAATCGATGCCGTCTTCCACGTAGGTGAAGCAGCGTTTCTGGAAGCCGCCGTCCACCAGGCGGATGGGGCTGCGCTCCAAAAGGTTAAGAATAAACTGGGTCACCACCCGGGAACTGCCTTCTTTGGCCGCGTAGAGGTCGTCCAGCTTGGGGCCGATCCAGTTGAAGGGGCGGATCATGGAAAATTTCAGCAAGCCCTCCTGGCCGTAGGCCCAGATGACCCGGTCCAGGAGCTGCTTGGAGCAGCTGTAAATCCAGCGCTGCTTGTTAATGGGCCCCAGCACCAGGGTGCTGTCATCCTCGGAAAATTCCTCATCCGGACACATGCCATACACTTCCGAAGTGGAGGGGAAGATGATCCGGGTTTGATACTGCACGCATTGGCGGACGATGCGCAGATTCTCCTCAAAATCCAGTTGAAAGACCCGGAGCGGGTTTTTGACATAGACCATGGGGGTGGCGATGGCCACCAGGGGCAGGCACACGTCGCATTTCTTGATGTGGTACTCGATCCACTCCTTGTTGATGGCAATGTCGCCTTCCAGGAAATGGAAGCGGGGGTGATCCA
>JAKAGH010000207.1 GCA_021817645.1 Deltaproteobacteria bacterium | reverse complement strand
ACGCCCCTTCCCGTAATCTCCGGGCGTCGCCCACCCGCACGGTGGTCCGGGCCGTATCAAAATATTCCAGCAGCGGGATGGCGAATTTCCGGGAGACCTGGGTCAGGTCTTTGAACTGGATGACGGTGATTTCTTTATTCTTCTTCAGGAAATCCACCAGCAACGCTTTGAGCCCATTGATGGCCTCCTGATGGAAGTAGAGGTCTTCCTTGACCTTCACCACGCGGCCCTGGCGGGTGAGGACTTGCAAGAGGACCTGGATCTGTTTGACGGGCGTGTGCAGCGCGGCTTCCACCTCTTTCAGGGTGGGCGGGGAGAGCTGCCCCCGGAGGTAAAGGTCTTCCAATTTTTGGGACAGGTCTTCCTGGGCGCCCGCGAACTGCACCTTATGTGCGGCCAGGCGCACCAGGTCCTGGTCCAGGGCGATGCGTTGGCCTTTAACCAGACGGTTCAGCAGGTAATTGAAGAGGCGCACTTCCATCTGGGGCGGCAGCTTGCGGCGCAGCTCTTCTTTGGACAGGCCGGATTTTAAGGGGTTCTGCCGATGGTAGTCCGAGAGCTGCCGGCAGATTTCCTCCTCCAACTCCTTGGCCGTAGACGCCAGGAGAAAACGCTGGTTTTCCGGGTCGTAGGGGAGGCATTCCCCCTTATTTTTGAGGCCGTTAATCAGGCCGTCCAATTCCTGACCGTCCCAGGGGAGCAGGGCCAAAAGTTCCTCCCGGGAGCGGCCCGCGGCTCCGGCTTCCCGGAGATGGAAGCGCAGTATGTCCTCGGGCGAGCCTTGCTGCAAAATCTTCAGGCCTTCCAGGACCGCGGCCTGATTGCGCTTGTGCCGGGACGGGCTGACGTGGAGAAACTGGCCGCCCCCCCAGGTGAAGGCCGGGGAGAAACTGCGGATGACGAAGCGGTCTCCGGGCTTCAAGGCCAGGGGCTCTCGCAGGAAAAACTGCACGTAGCCCGCGCCTCCCGGAGGCAGTTCGTCCGCATCCAGTAAGAGCGGCATGGCCACGGACTCGCTGGTGCCGGTGTGCAGCCGCACTGCCTGGCGGTGTTTCAGGGCCCGGGGCGCGCTGGACAAAATCTCCAGAAACGCGTCCAGGCGGCGGGTGGGGATCAAAGTGCCCGGCGGGGCCACCACCATGCCCCGCTCCACCTCTTCCCGTTCCAAACCCTGGAGGTTAACTGCGGCGCGGTTGCCCGCCAGGGCCTCTTCCACGGATTGGCCGTGCACCTGGAGCCCCCGCACCCGGGCCTTGTAGCCCGGGGGATAGACCATGACCGCGTCCCCCACCTTCAGCGCCCCGGAGCCCGCGGTGCCGGTGACCACCGTGCCGAAGCCCTTGATGGTAAATACCCGGTCGATGGGCAGGCGGAAGATGCCCCGGCCCGGTTTGGGCGCCACTTCCGCGGCCAGGTCCGAGAGCGCGGCCAGCAATTCTTCTTTGCCTGCTTTGGTAACTGCGGAGAAACGCAAAATGGGCGCGTCCTCCAAAAAGGTGCCCTTCAGGGCCTCCCGGGTCTCTTCGGCCACCAGATCCAGCCAGTCCTCCTCCACCATGTCCGTCTTGGTGAGGACCACCAGGCCCTTCTTCACGTGCAGGAGTTCGCAGATTTCCAGGTGTTCCCGGGTTTGGGGCATCACCCCTTCATCCGCGGCAATGACCAGGGCCACCAGGTCCATGCCGCTGGCCCCGGCCACCATGTGGCGCACAAACCGCTCATGCCCCGGCACATCCACGATCCCCAGGCGCTGGCCGCTGGGGAGGGTGAGATAGGCAAAACCCAATTCAATGGTGATGCCCCGGAGCTTCTCCTCCTTCAGGCGGTCCGGATCGATACCGGTGAGGGCCTTGATCAGCGAACTCTTGCCATGGTCGATGTGGCCGGCGGTGCCCAGAATGATGGGTGCGGTTGTCATAGGTCAGTTACCAGGTTCGAAGTTCAAGGTTCAAAGTTGAGCAAAGATAGCATAAATTTACGGAAAATTATTTTTTGGCTGCCATTGATAAACTATTAAGTGAGGCGGCAGTTAAGCTTCCCCCCCATCTCCTCCAAACTCTCTTTGGATTTCGAAATGTTCCCGGGGGAAAAGGGGGTGTTCGGAAATGGCGATTTTCACCTGGTGGGCCGCGCTCAGGCCGTTGATCAGGTGTTCTCCTTCTTCCTTCAGGATCGCGGCCACCTGGGGATGGACGCTGACCAGGAGGTGGGCGCCGGGAAATTCCTGGGCCTCTCCGGCTAATTGGCGCAGCAGGTCATGGGCCACGGTCAAGGGGGTGAGCGTTCTCCCCAGGCCGCCGCAGCAGCCGCAGAGTTCGGTAGCCGTTTGCGACAGGCTGTCCCGCACCCGTTGCCGGGTCATCTCCACCAGCCCCAGGCTGGACATGGGCAGGATGGTAGTCTTGGCCCGGTCCCGTTTGCAGGCCTCCACCAGGGTTTGCTGCACCTGCTCCCGGTGGGCCGCATTTTCCAGGTCGATGAAGTCGATGACGATGAGGCCCCCGATATTGCGCAGCCGCAGTTGCCGGGCGATCTCCCTGGCGGCCTCCAGATCGGTTTTGAGGACCGTTTCCTGGAACTGATGCCGGCCCACGAACCGGCCGGTATTGACGTCGATGGTGGTCAGGGCCTCGGTGGTGTCGAACATCAGGTAACCGCCGCTTTTCAGCCAGACCCGGGGGGTCAGCAGCTTTTTCCAATCGATCTCCAGCCCGAAATGGCTGAAGATGGATTCGGGCTGGTCATAAAATTCCAGCCGATTGAGATAGAGAGGGCTCCATGATTCCAGATAGCGCCCGATCTGCTCGTGGGTGGCGGCATCATCCACGATAATGCGGTCGATCTCCGGGCCGATCAATTCCCGCACCACCCGCCGGGCCGCCTCATAATCCTGGTGCAGCAGGGCCGGAGGCGAGGCGGTCTCTTTTTTCTTCTTGATGGTTTGCCACAGATTCAGCAGATAATCCCGCTCCCGGGCCAGCGTGGGCAAACTTTGCCCCTGGCTGGCAGTCCGGGCGATCAGCCCGCCTGCCGGAATTTTCAGCTCCTCCAATACTGCTTTCAGACGATTGCGCTCCCCCTCATCAGGGATCCGCCGGGAGACCCCCACGTGCGTAATATTGGGCATAAAGACCAGGTAATGGCCCGGCAGGCTGATATGGGTGGTCAAGCGCGCCCCTTTATCCCCCATAGGCCCGCGGAATACCTGCACTAAAATCTCCTGGCCCTCGTGGAGGAGGTCTTCGATGGGCGCAGGCGGCAGACGCCGGGGAGGAGAATCGGGGGCCAGGGCTGATTCCAGCTGCTCATCTTTCAACCAAAAATTAAAAAAATCATCCAGGCGGTCGGAGACCTCTTCCACGAAGAGATAACCCGGGCGGCTCAAGCCGGCGTCGATAAAGGCCGCACCCAAACCGGGCAGGACCTTGGCCACCCGGCCCTTATAAATATTGCCGGTGGGGTCACTCTGGGAATGGCGCTCCAGAAAAAATTCCGCCAGTCGTCCCTCTTCCACCACGGCTACCCGGGTGTCACACTCCGCGACGCTTATAAGTAATAAGTTAGCCATTATGGAATCGATGGGTGGAAAACGGTAGTGATTATTCTATCAGGGGAAAAGTATAGAAAAACAGCCCGTTGAAAAATGCAAATTCTGGCCTGGCTATAGGGATTTTTTATCCCCCCCTTTGAAAGAGGGGGGTTAGGGGGGATTTGATCAGCGCCCGAAATCCCCCTAAATCCCCCTTTCCCAAAGGGGGACTTTAGAAACCTTTGGTTTTCTATGAGGCCTCGAATTTTCATTGGAAGTTTTTCAACAACCTGTCAAGAAATGGGCTTTTCTCTTTTTCCCCTTCGATAATTTACCCTTCCCTTCCCTTCAACTACTCCTTAATTTCAAAATCCGCAAGTCCCTGGTTCGCTCTTCATTGAGTTGAAAAATGGCAGCCAGGGCATCGGCCACTTTCAGGTTGTCTTTTTCCTGAAAACGCAGGGTTAGCTGCAAATTATGCGCATCAGCCACTGCCAACCGGGCCACCAGGACGCGCAGGTTGACGATCTTGTCTGCCTTTTTGGGGCGCTGCCGGGTCACCAGGACCTCTTCCTGCTGGAGAAAGCTGGCAGCCGTCCCCGGATCGAACACGGCCTCCGGGCTCTCCACCTGGTAGACCGCAGTCTCCAGCCGGGGCGGCGGCAGCCTCCGGGGGAGAACCTGGACCTGGAGAATTTTGATGCCTGGAGGCAGGACCGGGTTCAGAAGGTCCATCAGTTCCCGGGCGCCCAAGGGTTGAGCCAGTTCTACGTCCAGGGATTCGGCCAGGCTCTCCACCCCCACGGCCAGTGCTCCGTGGAAGGCCACCCGGGGCAGGGGATGAAAGCCGTCGCTGAAGACCAAGGGCAGGCGCCCTCGGCGCAGGCCGCGGTAAAACGCGGAGATCAGCTCCAGATGGCTGAGCCAGCGGGCCTCGTCCACTTTGCTGAAAGAGAGGCGGTACCAGACCGGCTGGGCCGCGCCGCCCTCGGGCTGGGGCGGGGGCGGGGGGGCCGCCGCGGGCGATTCCTGGAGGCGTAGGGCCACCTCTTGCTGGTCGCAGACGCCGCAGTCCTGGCAGCCGGCCCGGCGGCAGTCCGGGGTCTCCAGCTCCTGATAGGCCCGGTCCCTTTCTGCGGCCAAAAACTCCCGGCTGACGCCGGAGTCCAGATGATCCCAGGGAAGCACTTCGTCCGTCCCCCGTTCCCGCAAGTAAAAATCCGGATCGACCCCCGCCTCTTGAAAGGCCTCCCTCCAGGGCTCCAGGCGCAGGTGTTCGCTCCAGGCGTCCAGGCGGCAGCCCCGGCGATGCGCGGCCAGGAGTACCGGGGCCAGGCGGCGGTCGCCCCGGGCGAAGACTCCCTCCAGCCAACTTTGGGCCGCGGAGTTCCATTTGGCCTGCATCTGGGGATGGCGCAACCTGTCTTTCACCGCGTGGAGGCGGCTCCGGCTCTCCTCCAGACCCGCCATGCCCTCCCACTGGAAGGGCGTATGGGCCTTGGGAATAAAGCTGGATAGGGTCAGATTGAGGCGAACCCGGCGGCCCCGGGGCACGGCCCGGAGAATCTGCCGGGCAAGCCCGGCGATGGCTTCCAGGTCCTCCGGAGTTTCCCGGGGCAGGCCGATCATGAAATAAAGTTTTAGCAGCTGCCAGCCGGAACCGAAGGCCTGCGCCGCGGCCTGCATGATCGTCTCTTCAGACAGGTTCTTGTTGATGACCCGGCGCAGGCGGTCGCTGCCCGCCTCCGGGGCCAGGGTGAGGCCGGTGCGCCGCACCCGTTTGATCTGGCTCATCATCTCCGGGGTCAGGGTATCGGCCCGGAGCGACGGCAGAGACAGGGCCACCCGCCGGGGGGCCAACCGGTCCATGAGTTGGGCCAGCAGCCAGGATAGGGGCCCGTAATCCCCGGCGCTCAAGGAAAGCAGAGAGACGTCTTCATAACCCGTGTGATCCAGGGCCTCTTCCACCCAAGAAACCACCTTGGCCGGGTCTTTTTCCCGGACGGGCCGGTAGATCATCCCCGCCTGGCAATAGCGGCAGCCCCGGCTGCAGCCCCGGGCGATCTCCAGTTGCAGGCGGTCATGGACGATCTGGCAATAAGGCACCACCGGCCGGGGCGAGATGCTGATGCGGTTCAGATCATCCAGCACCCGCTTGCGGACCACGAGGCGGCGGCCACTGGGAATAATCTCTCGCAATTGTCCGTTTTCATCGAAAACGGGCTCGAAAAAGGCAGGTACATAAACCCCGTCGATCTCCTCCAGGGCCTGCCACAACTCCCGGCGAGTACCCCGGGCGGTCCTCCAGGACTTGACGGCCGCGGCCAGCTCCAGGATAACTTCTTCACCGTCTCCCAGGACCAGGGCGTCGAAAAACGGGGCCACCGGCTCCGGGTTGCAAGCAGCCGGGCC
>JAKAGH010000206.1 GCA_021817645.1 Deltaproteobacteria bacterium | reverse complement strand
TTCCTTAATGGCTGTTAGCTATCAGCTATCAGCTATCAGCTATTAGCTTTCAGCTAAAAGATTAAGATAATTCGAAAGGGGTGACTCCAGCGTCACCCCTTTTTCTATATAATATCCATTTGTTATCCAAAGGATTTTCTCGTAGGGGCGAACCTTGTGTTCGCCCTTACTTTTTTAATGCTTTTTGATTGTTAATTATTATAAAAAACAGTTACTTCTAATCTTCCGAATTTCATCTGAAGGTGATGAATGAGTTTTGAAAGCCTCAAATACCAACAGCGAACAGCTAAAAGCTGAAAGCTGAAAGCTGATACCTTAGGTTATATGCGCAATATTCGTCTTATTCTGGAATATGACGGTACTCGTTACCACGGCTGGCAGCGCCAGAAGAACGCCCTGACTATCCAGGAAGTGGTGGAAACCGCGCTGGCGAAACTCACCGGGGAGCCGGTCAGGCTCCTGGGCTCAGGCCGCACCGACGCCGGAGTGCACGCCTGGGGCCAGGTGGCCAATTTTCATACCTCCAGCCACATTCCCTTAAAAGCCTTTTACGCCGGGCTGAATTCTTTTCTGCCCCGGGATATCGTGGTGCTGGACGCGGCGGAGGCCCCCCCGGATTTCCATGCCCGCAAGTCCGCCCGGTCCAAGACCTATGAATACCGGATTCTGAACCGCACTGCGCCATCGCCCCTGAACCGGCGGTACTCCTGGGTGGTGCACGAGCCGTTAAACCTCGCGGCCATGGCCCAGGCCGCCGCGGTCCTCCCGGGAGAGCACGATTTTTCGGCGTTTCGGGCCAGCGGCGGCAGCCCCGGCCATGCCATACGGAAAGTGTCGGCCGCGGCCTGGCAGCAGGAAGAAGCCGGGCGGCTCCGTTTCACCATCACCGCCAATGGTTTTCTCCGGGGCATGGTGCGCAGCCTGGTGGGCACCATGGTGGACATCGGCCGGGACAAACGTCCCCCGGAGGACCTGGCCGGATTGCTGCTCAGCGGCGAACGCACCGCAGCCGGCCCCACCGCCCCGGCCCAGGGCCTGTTCCTGGTGGAAGTGGTTTATTGGGGGTGAGCAGTAAGCAGCGAGCAGAAAAAATAATGGCGGGGTAGAGCCTTTTTACTTTTCCTAAACTGCTTTCGAAAGATTGGCCTCATGCAAAGACGCCAAGGCGCAAAGCCAGGCGCAAAATCCAGAGATCAAATTGGTGGCCCAGGCGTCTCGCCTGGGCGGCGCTGCGGCGGCGGGACGCCCGCCTCGGTAATTGCCCAGGCTGGAAAGCCTCGGCCACCAGAAACAACTTTTCAAGGCAGTTGCTCATGAGCCATTGGCTCACCCATAAAACATGAAAAGACTGGTGGAGCGGGCCTCCGTGCCCGCCGGGGCCCCGGGCGGCCAGGGACAGCCGCCCCACCGACTAACTGCATTTGACTTTTCGTAACAGTAAACAGTACCGGTGGATATCGATTTTTGCTGCTCACTGCTCACCGCTCACATTCCTTAAAAGCAACGCATGCGCGGATAGCCCGGCTCCGAAAGAGGCCAGCAGGAGCCAATCTCCCGGGCGGATGCCGTTGTTCAGGATATCCTTCAGGGTGAAGAGGGCGGAGGGGGAGGACATATTGCCGTAGCGGGCCATGGTCTCCCGGGTGGGTGAGAGTTTCTCCGGGGGCAGGCCCAGTTCCCGGGCCACCGCGGTGATGATTTTTTCGCCGCCGCCATGCAGCGCCCAATGGGCCACATCGCCCGCGGTCAGACCCCGAGGCTCCAGGACTTTTTGCACCGCGGCAGCCACGGCCCGGTTCACTACCTGGGGCAGGGCCCGGGACAGCTGGTTGAACAGCTTCCCATTTTTATAAACATAACGGATAGCCTCCCGATCCTCGGGCTGGTGCTGATTGCTGGAAGCCACCAATTCCAGGCCCTGGGGCCGCATCCAGAGAAGCGCGGCCGCGGCGCCGTCCCCGAACAGGGCGTTGGACATCAGCAGGCCCAGATCCTCTTCCATCTGAAAGGTGGCGCTGCAGATCTCCACCGACACGCAGAGGGCCACGCCGCCGCGGTGGGCCTGGAGATACTCCGACCCGGCTTGCAGGGTGGGCACCGCGCCGCCGCAGCCGATGCCCACCAGGTCGTAGGTCCTGATGTCCCGGGGGAGGTCCAGCTTTTCCAAAATATAACTGGTCAGGCCGGGGCAGATATAACCGGTGCAGGTGTGCACGATCAGGGCGGTGACGTCCTGAGGCTCCAGCCCCACCCGGGCCAACGCCTTTAAGGAGGCAGCCGCGGCCAGGTCCACCGCCCAGCGGGTGAAGCGGGCGATTCTCCGGTCGGGATCTTCCTCCACCAGGCACTCCGGGCTATCAAAGGCAAAGTGACGCTGCCGGATACTGGGATGGGTAAGGAATTTCTTGAGCATTGCCAGATAGCGCCTGCCCAAGTGTTGGGAGAAACGGCGCACAAAAAATTCCTCAGCCAGCAGTTGATCCGCAGTGAAGGGCGGGGTGGCGGTGGCCACCGCAGCCAGCCGGACCCCGGCGCCGTTGCCGGGTCTGAAATTATTCAACTTTGGTGAATTCTTACCCATATTAATCCATTAACGTTCTGTTTTCCTGAAGACCAAGACCGGAAGTCCGGGACCGGACTTGTCAAACTCCCCTTCCCTGCGAGGTTGATTATTGTCATTAGTTTATATCTAATGGATATGCTTAATATTATCACCCTCTCCCCTCGGGGGAGAGGGTCGGGGTGAGGGGGGCGACTTGCGATTGTGAGCAAAGACGCCACCTCCACCCCCCTCTCAGGGGGAGAGAGAAAAGCCCGACTACTTATGAGAAATATTCTGTGATGTAACGCCAAAACTTAATCCAAAACCAAACCAAATCGACTAAACCAAAACCAAAAACGCAAAACTAAATATCCCGCCCCAAGGCCCGCACTACTCTCCGGATGGCCCGGGTATGCCTCCAGAGCGGACGAAGCGGCAGACGGTGGAAAACGCGGTTGACAGCGGGGAGCCAGGGATGGCTCAGGGACCCGGCATGGATAATGTTCAAGTTCTCCGCCGTGGCCCGGCGCACCTGGTCCCGGGTCCAGGAGAGATCCAGGCCCGGGCTGAAGTAGAATATGGGTTGCAGCATCTCCTGGGCAGACAAGGAAAGGACACTCTCCTGCCGGGCCCTGGCCTCCAGTTCCGTGCCCGGATAGATCCTGATGCCCACGCTGAGAAGAGCCACGTCCCCCTTCCGCAGGATGCGGCGGGCAAAGCTAATGGTCTCCAGCACCGTGGCTTCAGTCTCCCCGGGTCCGCCTAACAGAAAGATCCAGAAGCAGGGCAGCGGGCTGCGCCTCACGGCCGCGGCGGCCCGCTCCAGGTCGGCCGCAGTGAATCCCTTTTGCAAACCTGCCAGGACCGGGTCCGCGGCGCTCTCCGCGGTCACCCCCACGCCCACGAACCCCGCCTGCTTCATGGCCCGCAGGAGCCGGTCGTCGATAAAGGCCGGGTTCAACTCCAGGCTCACCAGGCGACCCTCATGGGGCACTGCGGCCAGGCTATCGCAGAGAGCCAGGGCGTGGTCGTAAGGCGAGTTGAAGACATTGTCCACGAATTCGATGTCCTTTAATCCCTGGGCGGACAAGGCCTGGACTGCGGCTGCCACTTCCGCGGGCGGCAGCAGGCGGTAGCCCCGGCCTTCGCTGAGGCCGTAAGTGCAGTAAATGCAGGAGAAGGGACAGCCGCGCTTGGACTGGAGCGGTAGGGCCGCCAGCGCGGCGCCATAAGCCTTGAGGTCGAGCCACCGGGAGAATCGGGGTAGGATCGCGGCAGACGTAAGCGGGCAGGGGGTATCAACACTCACCCGGTAAGGGACACCTTCCAACCAGCCTAGCCTCGGGACTTCCGGCACCTTCCCGCCATTTTCCAAGGCGTTCAGAAGCTGGGGGAAGACCGTCTCGCCGTCTCCCAGCACCGCCCAGTCTGCACCGGTGCGCCGCAAGAGAGGCTCCGGCATGACCCCCACGGCCGGACCGCCCAGGACCAGGGGGGCGGTGGAGAATTGCCGCACCGTCCAGGAGATCGTTGCCAGTTCGGAGACGAATTCCACCGGCGCTTGCATGTCGTTATTGTCCAGGTTGCGGACGGATAAACCCACCACGTCCGGTGGGGAGTTTTTGAGGGCAGCCTCCACGGCTTGCAGGGGCCGGGGCGCAAACATCAGGTCCAGGACCCGGACCCGGTGGCCGGCCCTGGCTGCGGCATCGGCCGCCAGACACGCGCCGTACGGGATGACGGGCGCGGGGTGGTGGTTGCGGTTGGCGCAGATGAGGAGAACGTCCACAAAAATGGTCCTTTTACACCCTAAAGTTAATCACTGCCCCGGAGAGTGCAACTTTATCCCCTGTTATGAAAAGTTGTCAGTGGCCAGTGGCCAGTAAAAGCTAAGGCATGCCGAGATTACTCCCTCTCCCCCGCCCGGAGGATGGCCCTACTCCGAGCGGCAAGTTGCCGGGGAAGAGGGCTGGGTGAGGGGGGAGCTTGCGGTAGCACAGGCTTTCCAGCCTGTGCGGATTGCCGGGCGGGCGAGACGCCCACCCCCACGATTCTTTTCATAATTTGTGGTTGGGCCAAGAGCTTATGAATGAATGAATGAATGGATGGGTGTTCCGGACGCCTAAGGATTGCTCCCAGAAATCAGGAAGGAATGTTGACGGCAATATGGAAATGAAGGAAGGGGGTATGCCAGGTCGGGCGCGGAGGCCTTCACTGCCATCAAGGGGTTGGAGGAGGATGGGGCAGGGGCCAATGGCGCCTGCCCCTTAGACAATTATTTCGCCAGCACGAACTTGCCGTCCTTTACCTGGACCATGACCATCGAATCTACGTCCAGGCCGTTGTGGTCTTCCGGGGTAATATTGTAGATGCCCGAGACCCCGACGTAGCCCTTGGTCCCCTCAATGGCCGCGCGCAGCGCCTTGGGGTCCGTGCCCGCCTTCTTCATGGCGTTGGTGACAATGTAGATGGCGTCCCAGGCATAGCCGGAGTGGGTATTGATGGGGAACTGCTTGTCAAAGTGGTAAACGTCCTGATACAGATGGATGAACTCTTTGATCACCGGCTTCTGGGGATCGTTGTCCGGCAGTTGGGCCGCGGCCATCAACTTGGTGGCGGGCATGGCATCCCCCTCCGCAGCCTTGCCGGCCAGTTGAATATACTCCGGTCCCGGCTGGCCATGGCATTGAAACAGGGGAAGGTTTATACCCAGTTGCGCCTTGTTCTTGGCGACAATGGCGCCCGCGGGGCCGATGGTCCAGACCACAATGGCCTGGGGCTTGGCGTTCTTGATCTTGGTTAATTGCGCAGTCATGTCAATATCTTTGGGGCCGAAGGACTCCTTGGCCACAAAGGTCAGCCCGTATTTCGGCGCCAGTTCTTCCAGCCACTTGGCCCCGTCCTTGCCGAAGGGGTCGCTGGCGGTGAGCAGGGCCACCTTGGTGAGCTTCTTCTCCTTCAGGTACCCATAAAGCTTTTTCACCGCGGTGGAGGAGCGCTGGGGCGATTTGAAGATATAAGTATAGGGGCCAAATTTACCACCCATGATGACCGGGTCGCCGCCCACGGTCATGAAGGTGGGGATGCCTGCTTCCTCCACGATCTTCTTGACGTTCATCCCTTCGCCGGTGGCGGTGGGGCCGATAATGGCCGCCACTTTGTCGGTATGGATGAATTTCTTGGCAATGGTGGCCGCCTTGGCCGGGTCGGATTCGGTGTCGCCCATGACCAGTTCAATCTTGCGGCCGTTGATGCCGCCGGCCTTGTTGATCTTATCCACTACCATTTCCGCCACCAGTTTGGTGGGGGTGCCGATGGGGGCGCCGGGCCCGGAGAGGGCGAAAAACGCGCCGATCTTGATGGGCTCTTTCTGGTCTGCGGCCTGAACCCCCGCAGTCATCAAGCCCGCTGCTACTGCTACAGCC
>JAKAGH010000205.1 GCA_021817645.1 Deltaproteobacteria bacterium | reverse complement strand
CTACGGTTAGCCTCTCCCGGATCGTCCTGGACGCGGATGTTATCATCAGTCTCCCCAAATTCAAGACCCACGGTTTGACCGTGATCACCGGGGCCATCAAGAACAGCTACGGTTTTTTGCCCGGCGCGCAGAAGGCCAAGCTGCACCAGGTGGCAGGCAACCCCGAACGCTTTCACGAAATGGTGGTGGACGTCTTCCGGCTCCGGGTGCCTGACCTTTTTCTGATGGACGCGGTGGTGGGCATGGAGGGCAATGGTCCGGCTTGCCCCGATTTGCGAGAGATCGGCCTGATCCTGGCCTCTGACAACGCCGTGGCCCTGGATGCCGTCATGGCCACCATGATGGGCTGCGCACCGGGGTTGCTGCGCTTCCTCCGGAAGGCCAAGGAAGCGGGTCTGGGCGACTACGACCTCAGCCAGATCGAAGTCCTGGGCGAGCTGCAACCCATCCCCGATTTCAAACTGCCGCCCTTGGGCGGGGAAGCGATTCTGAATAACGAGACCATCCAGGAGGCGATCTGCCAGCGCACGCTTTTGCGCCCCCAGGCCGATCCCGAATTATGCACCGGCTGCGGCACCTGCATCGAGCAATGCCCGGCCTCGGCCCTGTACCTGGAGGATGCGCTCCCCCGGGTGAAACCCGATATTTGCATCAGTTGCTTTTGCTGTCAGGAGATCTGTCCTGAGAAAGCCATGACCTTAAGGGGCAGCTGCTAAAAAATGCCTGGATCTTTTCCTGAAGACCTCTGCCGCCGGCTGGTGGCAGACAGCCAAGATGCCATCATCTTTGCCGACCCGGAAGGCCGCATCCGCCTGTGGAACCGGGGAGCGGAGGAGATGTTCGGCTTCCCCGCGTCAGAGGCTCTGGGTCAGCCGCTGGATCTGATCATTCCCGAGAATCTCCGGGCCCGGCACAATGAGGGCTATCGCCGGGTTATGGCTGCCGGCGCCACCAAATATGCGCAGGACCTGTTGGCCGTGCCCGCAATGCGCAAAGACGGCACCCGGATTTCCGTGGAGTTCACCGTGATCCTGGTCCGGGGAGAAACAAGCGAAATTCTGGGCATCGGGGCCATTATCCGGGACGTCACCGCCCGCTGGCAGCGGGAAAAGTTTTTGCGTGAGCGCCTCGCGGCCCTGGAGGCGGAACTGGCCCGGGCCAAGCAATAGCTCCCTCCTTCTAAATCTCCGGGTATCTTGTTGCCGGCGATTCTAGGCGCAAAACCCTTTAGAACTCCTCGAAATCCCCCTCCAGGGGAATAACTTTTTCGGGAGAGATTTGCTTCTCCTGGCTGCCCCGCCGGGTTGCCGGCAGAGCCTTGGCGCTGGGGGGCAGGTAGGTTTGCAGCCGTCCCGGAGAATGGGGTCCGGGCATATTGGCTTTGTAGCCATTGCCGCTGGCGCCGTTGCTCCGCCCCCCGGCCATGGAGGCCAGCAGGTTGACGATGCTCAGTAAATTCTCCGATTGCGCATTGAGCCCCTTGGCCGCACCGGCGCTTTCTTCGGCGTTGGCCGCGCTTTCTTGCACCACCCGGTCTATTTCCGCCACTGCCTTGTTGATCTGCTCCATACCCTGGGCCTGTTCGTGAGAGGCCGCAGAAATCTCGCCCATCAGCTCTTTGACTTTGCCGTTGCTGAAGACCACCTGGGAGAAGTCCTCACCGGTCCTGGAGGCCAGCTCAAAGCCTTCTTTGACTTTGGCCGCGGTGGTTTCGATCAAACCGGTGGTATTGCGCGCGGCTTCTGCGGCCCGCAGCGCCAGGGAGCGCACCTCCTCGGCCACCACGGCAAAGCCGGCTCCGGCTTCTCCGGCCCGGGCCGCCTCCACGGCCGCGTTTAAGGCCAACAGGTTGGTTTGGAAGGCAATTTCGTCGATGGTTTTGATAATCTTGGAGGTCTCTTGACTGGCCTGGGAAATCGCTTCCATCGACTCTATCAGTTCCTGCATGGAGGCATTGGCCTTGGCCCCCACGCGGTTGGTTTCTTCCACCAGGATATTGGCTTCATGGGCATGGGTGGCATTTTGTCTGGTCATGGAGGCCATTTCCTCGAGCGATGAGGAGGTTTGCTCCAGGGAAGCCGCTTGGGCCGAGGCCCCTGAGGCCAGAGATTGACCCGCGGCGGAGATATGGGCCGAGGCCTGGCTCATCTCCTGAGAACTGAAAGACAGACTGCTAACGGCCTGGAGCAGGGACCTGGTCAAGGAACGGGAAACCAGGAGGGAGACAAAGAACATAAACCCGAGGAGACCAAGGAATATCAGCAGATAGTACTTAAGGTACTGAGACCGGCTGGTTTCGACCCGGCCTTGCAGCCCGGCCCGTTCAGATTCGACGTTATCGGTATAGACCCCGGCGCCGATAAAGAAATCGGTTCCGGGAATCAACTTGACATAACTCAGCTTGGGTTGAACGCCCTGACCTTCTTTTTCAAAGTAATATTCCACAAAACCATCGCCCTTCTGCTTGATCGCTTTAATGAATTCCTCGATAAACAGGGTCCCTCTCTTGTCCTTCAGCCCGGCCAGATTTTGCCCATTTTGGGACTTGTTGATGGGGACGTTGACCCTGGTGCCGCTCAGGTCATAGGTAAAGAAGTAGCCGGAATGGTCCTCCAAAAAGCGGATGGGGTCGGTCTCCGCGATCAGCAGCTTGATCTGTTCCTCCCGGGTTTTCACGCTTTGCAGCTTGGCGGCCAGACTGGTGGCTTCCGCCTCCACGACGGCTTTGAGGGTATTTTTATGGCCGGCCAAAACTTGCTCGGCGAAGTTGGGATAGACCACATCCCTGATGACTACCCGTTCCAGGTGCAGGTTCAGGAGTTGCAGAACCACCATCCCTGCCAAAAATAAGAGAGGTAAAAACATTAACTTGGCCTTGATGCTGGCCTGCCGGAATCTCTTAACCATATACTTCTCCTTGTAAAATCGTGTAGCTCTGCATCACCAGAGGCATTAGCGCGGGTCCTGGCCTGGCTCCGCCCCGTCATTCCGGGGGAAAAGAACCTCAAAGATAGTAAGGATAAGGCTCTCAACGGGAGTCTGTCCTCTTCCCGCCACCGTAGGCCGTCCAACTTTTTATCAGTGAAAACCTATATCGGCTGTTTATCTATAAACTAAAATGTATAAACAATAGTTGGGAGGTAGAGATTGATGCCGACAGACCTGGAAAGCCGGCTCCTGGAGCCGGTTTCCCTCTTTTGACACCACCGGTTCAGGCTCCGGTAAAGAAGTAACTTTTGTGGCAATATTACGCATAAGTGATAACTGCTGGTATTAACTAATAATTATAGAATACCGGTGATAGAAATTACGCATCCCCTCCTTTCCGTCACTTTACCACCGGCACAAATTGCTTGTGATTTAGAGCACTTATTCGCACCTTTCTCCGGGCACAGCCTTTGCTTATTAGATAAATGGCAGCAGCTGGTTAGAGGGAGCCGTTTAACCCTTAAGAGCAGCAAAGGCTTAGTGATGACGGAAAAATGTAGCAGGCTGTTGATTGCCGAGCATGGCTGCGAATTGGCTCAGGGCCTGTCTTCCTGGCTTGTGGAGCAGGGCCACCAATGTAAGACCGTGGACAATATCAAAGACGTACTCATGACCCTGCAGAATGAAAAGATCAACGTCCTGGTCATGGACGTGCACCTGCCGGAGGACATGGGCTACGAAGCCATCTCCATCATCAAGGGACTCCACCGGAAATTGCCCATCATTATTACCGCGGATGAAAACAACCCGGAACAGGAAAGCCGTATCAGGCAGAAGGGCATTTTCTATTACCACGTCAATTCGTTTGGCCTGGATGAACTCATCTTAGCAATCTCCAACGCCTTGATGCGTGCGGCCCAATAATGCCAAAGGGGAGTTCGATGCAATTACAAGAAAAACTGACTGCCAAGGAATTCGTCATCTTAGCGGAGATGGAGCCGCCCAAAGGCACCGATGTGGTGGCCATGATCGCCAACGCCTGGGCGGTGAAAGGCAAGGTAGACGCGTTCGTGATCCCAGAGATGAGCAACGCGGTGATGAAGATGAGTTCTCTGGGGGGCGCACTCCTACTGCAAAGCCGGGGATTGGAAACGGTGCTGCAGGTATGTTGCCGGGACCGCAACCGCCTGGCCCTGCAGGGAGACCTGCTGGCGGCCCAGGCCCTGGGCGTGCCCAACGTCATGGTGGTTGCCGGGGAGGAAATTAGCCACGGGGACCATCACAAGGCCCGGCCCGTTAACGACCTCGAACTGATGGAACTGCTGGGGGCCATCGAGACCCTGCAATCCGGCCGGGACCTGGCGGGTGTGGACCTCCAGGGTGCTCCCAAATTCCTGGTGGGGTCCACCATGAAAGTGACCCCCCGGGGGGAGCTTTGGGACCAGGAACTGGCCGCCATGGACGAAAAGATGGGGGCAGGAGCCAGCTTTTTTGTCACCCAACCCATTTTTGATCCCGGAGCTCTGGCCAAACTCCGGGAGAATCTCGACAGCCGTCAGGCCGCAGTGATTCCCACAGTGCTGCTCCTCAAGTCCGTGGGTATGGCCAAGTATATCAACCGGTTTATGGACCTGAAGATTTCCGAGACATTTATCCACCGCATCCAGAAAGCACCGGACCGGGTGCGGGAATGCGTCCAGATCGCCGGGGAACTGGTGGCCGCGTTCAGAAATCAAGGCTACCCGGGCGTGAATATCTCCACCATCGGCTGGGAAGACAGACTCCCGGCGATCCTGGCCGCGGCCGGGGTCTGAGCCATACAGGACCAAGACATGCCCAAAAAGAAAGAGATCAAGGCCAAGGAAAAATCCCCCCAGGGTGCGGCTGCTCCTATGGGGGCGGTGATGGTAGTGGGCGGCGGCGTAGCCGGCATCCAGGCTTCCCTGGACCTGGCCAACTCCGGTTTTTACGTCCACCTGGTGGAGGCCAAGCCGGCCATCGGCGGGGTCATGGCCCAATTGGACAAGACCTTCCCCACCAATGACTGTTCCATGTGCATAATTTCGCCCAAGCTGGTGGAATGCGGGCGCCATTTGAATATCAATATTCATACCTTAACCGAGGTGCAGGGCGTCAGCGGCGAACCGGGCAACCTGACCGTGACCCTGAAAAAAGAGCCCCGCTATGTGGACCCGGCCAAATGCACCGGCTGCGGGGAGTGTGCTAACGTCTGCCCGGTGACCATGCCCGACGCCTTCAACATGGGCCTGGCCGACTGGCACGCCGCCTACCGCCTCTATCCCCAGGCCATCCCCGCGGCCTTCGGCATCAAAAAGCTGGACCGGGCGCCCTGCACCCTGACCTGCCCGGCGGAGATCAACGTCCAGGGCTACGTGCAGCTCATCAAGATGGGCAAGTACGAGGAAGCGGTAAGGCTCATCCTGGAGCGGCTGCCCCTGCCCGGGGTTTTGGGGCGGGTCTGCCCGCATCCTTGCGAATCCAAGTGCCGCCGCGGGGAGCTGGATGAGCCGGTGTCTATCTGCTCCCTGAAGCGCTTCGCCGCGGACCAGGTGGATCTGGGGAGTTTTGCGCCGCCCCTGGTGGAGGCGCGGCCCGAAAAAATCGCCATTGTCGGCTCCGGGCCTGCGGGCCTGAGCTGTGCCTATCATCTGGCTTTGAAGGGCTACCGGCCCACTATCTTCGAAGCGCTCCCCCAGGCCGGGGGCATGCTCCGGGTGGGCATCCCCGACTACCGCCTGCCCAAGGACGTTTTGGACCAAGAGATCAACAACGTCCTGCGCCTGGGAGTGGAGCTGAAGACCAACGCGGCGTTGGACCGGGATTTCACCCTGGACGGGCTCTTTGACGACGGCTATAAAGCCGTGTTCCTGGGCATCGGCTGCCACGTGGGCAAACCCCTGGGCATCGCGCATGAAAGTGCGCCCGGTGTGGTCCAGGGGGTGGAGTTTTTAAGACGCCACAATCTGGGTGAGTCTTCAGAGATCGGCAAATCCCTGGCGGTCATCGGCGGCGGCAACGTCGCG
>JAKAGH010000204.1 GCA_021817645.1 Deltaproteobacteria bacterium | reverse complement strand
TCTTTATAGAATAGCCAAAATGGCCGATTTAGATATGTCTGCTGCCTGGTGACCAATTACTCTTTATTTTTTTAATAACGTTATTCTTTTTAAAGAATAACCAGAAAGGAGATGCAACGGAGGTAAAGAGGTTATGAAGTAGGCAATAGTGAACAATCATCCGGCCGGGAGGACTTTCCTACAACATTTCTTGATTTCCCCAAGGGAGGTAGGCAATGGGTATCACCCGAAGGACATTTATCAAGGGTTTGGGGGGCGGGGTAACGGCTCTGGCGTTGTCCGACGTGATTTTGCCGCGGGCCGGCTGGGCCGGGTTGCGTCCCGCCAAGACCCAGGATGCCAAGGCAACCACTTCCATCTGTACCTTTTGTTCGGTGGGTTGCGGTCTGATCGCCCACACCCAAGGTGGCAAGTTGGTGAACTTGGAAGGCGACCCGGATCACCCCATTAACCAGGGGGCGCTCTGCAGCAAAGGCCAGGCTTTGCGGGAAATCGTTCTCAGCCCCAGGCGCCTGAAAACTGTACATTACCGGGCGCCGGGCGCCGATCACTGGGAAGAGAAGCCCTTAGATTGGGCCGTGCAGACCCTGGCCCAACGCCTCAAGGCCACCCGGGATGCGCACTTCATCGCCAAGAACCCGGCAGGGGTGACGGTGAACCGCACTGAAGCCATGGCCTCCTTCGGCGGCTCCCAATTTAACAATGAAGAGTGCTATCTCCTGATCAAGCTTAACCGGGCCCTGGGAATGGTCTATATGGACCAGCAGGCCGGCCTCTGACACTCCCCTACCGTGGCCTCGTTGGGGCCCACTTTCGGTAGGGGCGCCATGACCAATCACTGGAACGACCTCGCCAACAGCGATTGTCTCATGATCATCGGCTGCAATCCTGCCGAGAACCATCCCATCAGCTTTAAATGGATCACTAAGGCCAAGGAAAAAGGGGCCAAGGTGCTGGTCATCGACCCCCGGTTTACCCGGTCTGCGGCCAAGGCCGATCTCTATGTGCGCCTGCGGCCGGGGACCGACATCGCCCTGATAGGCGGTCTCATCAATTATGTGCTGCAAAACAATCTCATGCATCGGGATTACGTGGTCCAATACACCAATGCCTCCTTTGTGGTGAACCAGGACTTCGATTTTCACGACGGTCTCTTTTCCGGCTTTCTGGCGGACAAGCGGGCCTACGATCCGGCAACCTGGGATTATGAGTTGGACGCCCAGAAAAATCCGGTCACCGACCCCACCTTAAATCATCCCCGCTGCGTCTTTCAACTCATGAAGAAGCATTTTGCGCGCTATACCCCGGAGATGATGGAAGCTACCACCGGGGTCCCCCCGGAACAATTCTTGAAACTGGCCGCTCTTTACGGGGCCACCGGGCAGCCGGGCCGCGCGGGCAGTATTCTTTATGCCCTGGGGGCCACCGAGCATACCATCGGTGTGCAGATCATCCGCAGCTACTCCATCCTGCAGATCCTGTTGGGGAACATGGGGATGCCGGGCGGAGGCATCAATGCCCTCAGAGGGGTAAACAACGTCCAAGGCTCCACGGACATGGCCCTGTTGCCGCACGTCGTCCCGGGCTATATGGCTACCCCCAGGGAAGCGGATCATCCCACCTTCAAAGATTACCTGGACAAAGAGACCCCCAAGGCCAGCTTCTGGATCAACAAGCCCAAGTTTTTCGTCAGTCTCCTCAAGGCCTTCTGGGGAGATGCGGCCCGGAAAGAAAACGACTTCGCTTACGACTTCCTTCCCAAGAACGGCAAGGGGTTCGAGGGCGCGGGTTATGGCTGGCAAGCCACATTTGAAAATATGGCCGCGGGGGGCATCAAGGGCCTGCTGGTCTGGGGCATGAACCCTGCGGTTAGCTCCAACAATCTCAACCAAACCTATGCAGGGCTGGATAAGCTGGAGTGGCTGGTAACCTTCGACCTCTTCGAATGCGACACCGCCGCCTTCTGGAAGCGCCCGGGCGCCAACCCCAAGGACATCAAGACCGAAGTCTTTCTCTTCCCTTCGGCCCATGCCCTGGAGAAGGAGGGAAGCACCAGCAACAGTGGCCGCTGGATCCAGTGGGGCTACCAGGCGGTCAAGCCCCAGGGGGACGCCAAAAGCATCCTCTGGTATGTCAATCGCCTGGCCCTGGAACTGAAGAAGCTCTATCAGCAAGACCCCAAGGCCGTGGCTCCGGAGCCCATCGTCAAATTAAACTGGGACTACGGCGCGGACCCGGACGTCCACCTGGTGGCTAAGGAGATCAACGGCCACACCGTGGCCGACAAGAAACAGGTGGCCAACTTCCTGGCCCTGAAGGACGACGGCTCCACCGCCTGCGGCAACTGGATTTACTCGGGTTGCTACCCCGGTCCTGACCGGAAGGATAATTTCATGGCCCGCCGGGACAAGAAAGACCCCAGCGGCCTGGGACTTTACCCCGGCTGGACCTTCTCCTGGCCGGTAAACCGGCGGATCATTTACAACCGCTGTTCCGCGGACGTCAACGGCCAACCCTGGAGTCAAGAGAAGAACCTGGTTAAGTGGGATGCGGCGGGCAAGAAATGGCTGCGTAATGATGTTCCCGACTTCAAGTGGATCGACCCGGCCACCAAGGTGGAGGTACCCCCCGAGGAGTCGGCCAAGGCCCCGTATATCATGCTCCCGGAAGGCAAGGCCCGGCTTTTTGTGCCCAAGGGATTTTTAAAAGAGGGGCCTTTCCCAGAGCACTACGAAGCCTTGGAAGCGGCCTTCGCCAACCCCGTCTCCAAACAGCAGTGCAACCCGGTGATCAAAATCTGGAAATCGGCCCTGGACCAGGTGGCTGCGCTGTGCGACCCGAAGTTTCCCATTATCGCCACCACCTTCCGGGTCACCGAACACTGGGACACGGGCTCCATGACCCGGAACCTTACCTGGCTGGCGGAGACGTTCCCGGAGATGTTTGTGGAAATCAGTCCTACCCTGGCCAAGGCCAAAGGGATTAAGGCCGGCGATTGGGTGAAGGTCAAGAGTATCCGGGGCGAGGTGATGGCTCGGGCCAATGTCACCCACCGGGTGGGCCCTTTCACTTGCGGCAAACCCGGTGATCAGAGTACGGTGGAAATGGTGGCCCTGCCCTGGCACTTCGGCTACGTCGGCTATTGCACCGGCGGTCCGAATAGCCGCCAGAACTATGCGGCCAACCAACTCACCCCCATGGTGGGGGATGCCAACACCCAGACTCCGGAATACAAGGTATTCCTGGTGAACATCGAAAAGGTCTAGGCTGCAGGCCTAAGGGAGAGTATAGATGAGTAAAGCCCTCTTGATCGATACCACCAAGTGTATCGGCTGCCGGGCCTGCCAGGTGGCATGCAAAAGCTGGAATGATCTGCAAGGCGGCAAGGCCACCTTCAGCGAGACCTGGTCCAACCCGCGCTTCCTAAGCAGCAACCAATATAACCGCATCATCTTCCGGGAGATCAGCCGTCCCGAAGGCAAAGTGGAATGGCATTTTATCTCCCGGCGCTGTATGCATTGCAACGATCCGGCCTGCGCCAGCGCCTGCCCGGTAGGGGCTTTGACCAAATTGCCCACCGGGCCGGTGGTCTATGACGACGGCAAGTGCATCGGCTGCCGCTACTGTATGATGGCCTGTCCCTTCCAGATTCCCAAGTTTGAATGGGGCTCCGCGGTGCCTCTGATCCGTAAATGCACCTTTTGCGCCGACCGGCAGGCCATCGGGCTGGCGCCATCTTGCGTCACCACCTGCCCCACGGGCACTCTGCTGTTCGGGGAGCGCCCCGCGCTCCTCCAGGAAGCGCACCGGCGCATCGGCAGCGAGCCCAAGCGCTATTATCCACAGGTCTATGGCGAAAAAATCGGCGGGGGCACTTCCAACCTCTATCTCACCGCGGTCTCCTTCGAGGAACTGGGGTTGAACCACCGGGGCTTCCGCACCGACCTGGGGGATATGCCCCAGGGCATCTACGGGCGGGAGTGGATGTCCAAAGTGCCGTACGTGGCCGTGGCCGTGGGCGGCCTGGCGGTGGGCCTCCATTATCTCCAAAAGCGGCGGGCCGAAATTCACGCCCAAGAGCGGCAGGAGGATTAAGCCATGGCTGAAAAGATCGAAAAATGGTATCCCGGCGAAGGCAAGTTGACCCTGGGCTGGGGCATCATCTATGTCATCCTGGTGCTGGGGCTGATCTCCGCCTGTGCCCGGCTCTTCCTGGGGCTCGGCGCCACCACCAACCTGAGTGACGCCTACCCCTGGGGCCTGTGGGTCAGCTTCGACATCCTGGCCGGGGTGGCCCTGGCCGGCGGCGGCTTCACCATGGCCGCCACCATCTACATCTTCAATCTGAAGAAGTTCGAGCCCCTGCTGCGGCCTGCCAAACTCTCGGCCTTCCTGGGCTACATGATGTTTGTGGTCGGACTTTTCTTCGACCTGGGCCAGCCCTGGCGCATCTGGCACCCCATGGTCATGTGGAACCCCCACTCGGTGCTCTTTGAGGTGTCCTGGTGCGTCATGCTCTACACCTCGGTCCTCGCCACCGACCTGTTCATCATCGGTCTGGAGCGCTACGGCAAGGAGAGCTGGATCAAGTTCTTCCGGGACATCTACATTGTCCTGGTGGTGGCCGGCATCATGCTCTCCACGTTGCATCAGTCCTCCCTGGGCGCCCTGTTCCTGCTGATGCCCGAAAAGATGAGCGACCTGTGGGCGACTAAAGCCATCGGGCCCCTGTTCTTCACCAGCGCGGTTATCGGCGGCATGAGCGTCATTACCCTGGAGAGTCTCATCAGCGCCCGGGTCTACAAGCGCAAACCGGAAATGAACATCCTGCCGGACTTCTCCAAAGGCCTGGGTATTGCCCTGCTGGTCTACTTCGCCATGAAGGTGACGGACCTCTATGCCCGGGGCGCCACGGTCTGGGTCCTGGATAAGGCCCATTTCTTCTTCTTCCTGGAGCTCTTCGGCACCGTGGCCTTGCCGGCCCTGCTGCTGCTCTTCAAGGAGGTGCGTAATTCGGAAAAGGGACTCTTCTGGGCCGCGGGCCTGGCCGCCTTCGGGGTGGTGCTGAACCGCTTCAACGTCAGCCTCACCAGCTACGGCGGCTACCGGCAGATGAGCTACTTCCCGTCCTTCATCGAGATCATCATCACCGTGTCCCTGATCGCTTTGGGGATCGTCATCTTCGACCTGGGCATGAAATACCTGCCCATCTACAAGTCGGAGTTGAGCGGCGAATCGCATTAAAAAAAGGGGGGCCGGATAATACCCCGGCCCCCTCCTTTAAGCTCCTTCCCATAACCCCCCAATTTTTAGTGGCCAGTGATCAGTGGTAAGTGATCAGAAAAAGAATCGACCTCACTGGCCACTAAATACCAGTCTTAATCTGACTGCAATTTTTCTGTAGGGGCAGACCCAGGTGTCCGCCCCGGAGGTTGCATACGCGGATGCGCCCTTATTAAGGGTATGAATTCGGGAAGTGCAGTGTCCCTTTGCCTAACGCGTCAGCCAGCGGCGGTCCCGCACGGTGACGCAGGCGTAAGGGTAAATCCACTGCAGGAGGAAGAAGGCGTAGTAGCTGTAGATGACACCGTAGATAAAATCCAGGTCCCGCTCCAGCCAGAGGTAATAGAGTAGGTTGAGGAGGGAGGCGAGGCCCAGGGCGGTGAGAAATTTGAAGAGCATGGAGGGATAAGCCACGATGGAGGCCGCCAGCACCCCAAAAAAGAGAAGGGTCAGCGGGTATTCCAGTTGGGCCAGGAAAAATTCGAGGATGGGCATCAGGCGGTATTTGGAGCGGTAGCGGGTAAAGAGATAGCCCAACTGCACGCAGGATTACCTGACGTTGCCCCGTTCCCAGCGCAGATACATGCGGCAGACGCCGGCGTAGGTCTCCGGCACCAGGGTATAGACCACCGCGGTGCGCTGGTAATAGGTATAGTAGCCGCGCCGCAGCACAAAATTGGTCAAGGCCCGGTCTTCGCTGTGGTGGCAGGGCGCGCCGAGAAAG
>JAKAGH010000203.1 GCA_021817645.1 Deltaproteobacteria bacterium | reverse complement strand
GTCCAATCGCACTGCCATTATTTTCCAAACCTCCATTTTCCGTAGGGGCGGACCCGCGTGTCCGCCCTGGACCGTGTCCCGGCCCAGAGAAGGGCGCACACACGGGTGCGCCCCTACCATGCTATTATTTTTTGTCTGCGACTTAACACTTAGAAATCACTTAAAAAATAATAAGCAGGAAAACATTTTTGTCAAGCGTTTGTGCCCAAATGCTTTTGGCGCGGGGGAATAAATTGACGTAAATGGATTTTAGAATTAAGATAGATTCTCTGCTGTTACTGCCCCCCTCTTTTTTTAGAGGCTTATATGAAATTAATAAACTCCATAATAGAATTAGGCAAAAATAATTTGAGGAACATTAATATTAGAGATAATAAACAAGATGCCAACATTAATTATTGGAAGAATTTCCTTTCAGAATATACCGCCAATAGGGATTATAGAGATGAGTATTATGCCTGGATTAGCTGCGTTTTGGCGTTAAAAGCAGTGTATTGCGGTAATTTTGGCGTTGGTTCTATCCTGGTTGATACTAATGGTGAAATAGTCAGCTTTGGACATAACGAGGTATTTTACCCATATTTTCGCAGTGATCGACATGCCGAAATGGTAGTCATGGATGAGTTTGAAGATAAGCACAAAATGGTGAGCAATGTTAGCGGCTATACCCTTTTTACGTCGTTAGAATCATGTCCGATGTGTCTGACTCGCCTCATTGCTTCTGGGATCAAGAGAATTTATCATGTCGGCGCGGATGAGACTGGCGGTATGACCAATCGTATGCAAGAATCTATGCCCGAGGCCTGGCTCGAAATAGCAAGGGGGCAGGAGTTTGAACAGGCTATTTGCTCTCCTTCGTTAACAACTGCTGGTAAGGAGATTTTCCTCTTAACCGCATATCAGCTTTATGAAAAGCTTATGTCTCGGAGGGTTTAAATGGGGACCAGCTTCCCCCCTTGTTCCCAAGCTCCGGCTTGGGAACAAGAAGAATAAACGTGAATTTGGCAAGGGTTTCGTTTAGGATATAAACCTAAAAGCCATTTATAAATTATAATCCCTTTTAGACGACCTTGAAGATCATCGCCCTCATCCCCGCGCGCTACGGCTCCACCCGGTTTCCGGGGAAGCCTCTGGCGCCTATTTTGGGAAAACCCCTGATCCAGCGGGTCTATGAGCAGGCCCGGCTGGTGCCGGGGCTGGACGCGGTCTATGTGGCCACTGACGATGAGCGCATCCGGGACTGCGTGACCGGGTTTGGCGGGCAGGTCGTCATGACCCGGGGCGACCATCCCTCCGGCAGCGACCGCCTGGCCGAAGCCTCCTTCCTCCTGAGGCTGGCCCCGGAGGACCTGGTCATCAATATCCAGGGGGACCAGCCCGTCTTCCCTCCGGAACTCATCCAGCAGTTGGCCGCAGCTCTGCAGCAAGACCCTCTGGCGGCCATGGCCACCCCGGCCCGCCGGGTGGACGACCTGGAGCAGGGCTTGAACCCCAACGTGGTCAAGGTGGTCTTCGACCAGCAGGGCCGGGCCTTATATTTCTCCCGCAGCCTCCTGCCCTTCTGGCGGGACGGGCAAGCCCCCTATTTTTACAAGCATATCGGCATCTATGCTTACCGCGTGGATTTCCTGCAGAAATTCGTCAACCTGCCCCCGGGCCGTTGGGAGGACGCGGAAAAACTGGAGCAGCTCCGGGCCCTGGAACACGGCTTTGCCATCCGCATCGTCGCCACCGCCGGCGACACCCTGGAAGTGGACACCCCGGAGGATTTGCGGAAAGTGGAAACTTATCTGCGGCAGGCCCCAGGGGGAATAATACCAGGTTCGCTTCTTTGAGTAACAATCAAGAGAGACCGGCGCTTATCGGCGTGCATCGGCGGCTGATATTTAACCGCCGATAAACACAGATGCACGCCGTCAGCCGGACGGCTAATTTTTGCTGGCCTGCGCGGCCCCGGCTGAGGAGTAGCCGGGAAATTTCCGGGCCAGGTAGGGTTGTAGTTCCGTATAGATAATCTCTGCTACCTTCTCCGCGCCGGCGTTGGTGAAATGCGTTAAATCAAAATAATATCTGGAGTTTTTGGGCAACTCTGTGGCCAGATCGATGACTAAGACGCCCTGCTCTTTCCCGACCCTCCTGGTGATGTCGTTATAAAGCTCCAACACCTCCCAGGCCAGCCCGCCGTTCATGGTCCTGGTAACCTGCACCTTGCTGAAATCGACCCCGGTGACGGTATCGGTCTGACCTCCATAGAGCACCGGTTGCGTCAGCAAAATGGGGACGATGCCCTGCTGCCGCGCCATCTCCAACAGCTTCTGCAACCTGAGTTCATAGGGCCCCAGGTATCGGGCCTTAAATAACCGCTTAATGGCGGCCTGATCCCGGGCCGCTACTTCCAGAGTGGGAGCGGTGCGGAAATCTACCTCTTCTTTGCCCACCTGGGGACATACTTTCGGGCAATAAAACCTCTTCAGGTTGAGGAGCGCGGCAAAGACCTCGCTATGATTGGCCAGTCCCGCCAGGAAACCATCCAGGGACCGGAAAGTAACACCCATCTGCATGCGGCTATCAAAGGGGTTAAGCGACTCAATACCCAGGTCGTTCAGTCCTATGAGAAATAGCACCACTTTGGGTTTGATCTTCGAGACATAGTCGTGCATCAGAATCAGGTGGCCAAAGGTGGAATGGCCGGACAGGCCCGCGTTATTAAGCCACAATTTCTGAAAATTCTTCTTTAATTTGCTCTCCAGGACGAGAGGCCAGGTCTTCTCGTCATTCAGCCCCACGCCTTCGGTGGTGCTGCCGCCCACGGTCAGGATGGTCAGACGCGCGGCAAAATCGGGCGGGGGCTCTGCCCCTTTGAATCCCAAGGAGTTGCGGTGAATCTTGACTATCTTTGCCAGCTTGGGCGAATGGTAGTAAATGACTTCATCCTGGTTGATGGGTAATAAGATCTTGTTGCCTTTAATCCTAAACCCCAGGGGATTATAAATTCTCAGGGCCACCTCCACCAGGCCGAGGGCCAACGTCAGGCTGAGAAATACTAACAAGAGATTTTTCCCCAGGTCGACCAGGAGAAAATTCTTTTTCAGGGGTGCGGCGGGGAACTTTGGCTCCATCACTGGTTTCTGCTGGCGGCAGTCCGGAGGTATTGGGGAAATTTTTGGGCCAGGTAGGGAGAGAGATGCCGGCAAATGATGGTCCCCACCTTCTCAGCCCCCACATTGTCATAATGCACCAGGTCGTAATAGTATTTCGAGCTTTTGGGGACTTCCCGGGCCAAATCGATCAATAAAACCTGCTCCTCCTGAGCCACCTTCCTGGTGACGTTATTCAGGATATCCAGGATATCCCAGTAAAAGCCGCTATTGATCCCATCCATAATCTTGATCTGGGCCAGATCCACGCCGGTCAAGTCATCGACCCCGTGGCCGTAAAGAGCCGGTTGAGTCATCAAGACCGGCAGGATCTGGTTTTCCCGGCAGATGCTGATCAACTTCTTGAGCCGCATGGCATACGGCTGGGGGTACTTGGCCAGAAAATCCCGCTCCAGGGCCGCGGTTCTTTTCCTGGACATCTCCACCGTGGGTTCGTTTTTCAAGTCGACCTCCCGTTGCGGCGGGGCCCAGGTAACCTTGGGGAAATAATATCGCTTCAGATTGAGAACGGCGGCCGCGACCTCGCTGTAATCCGCCAGGGCCCCGGCAAATCTCTCCAGGGAGCGGAAAGAATCCCATCTCAAGCCCGTCTTGAGGCTCGTGTCCACATCATTGGCGTGCTCCAGCAAGCCTGTATCATTAACGCCCACGAGGAAAATCACCACCTTGGGCCGCAATTTTACCACAAAATTCTCCAGCAAAATAATGTGGCCAAAGGTGGAATGACCGGCCAGGCCGGCATTATTAATCCATAATTGCGGAAAGCTATCTTTTAATTTTTCTCCCAGGACGTGGACCCAGGTCTTGTCATCCGCCAGCTCAAAACAGATGGTGGTGCTTCCCCCCACGGCCACAATGCTCAGGCGCCGGTCCAGGTCCGGAGGCGGTTCGTCTCCCCGAAATCCCAGGGAATTCCGGTGCAGATACACGGTCCGGTCCAACTTGCTGGCGCTGCTGTGATAAATCACTTCATTTTTGTTGTAGGGCAGGATGATCTGGTAGCCTTTGATGCTGAAGCCCAGGGGGTTATAAATTCTCAGGCAGATTTCCACCAGGCTTAGGGCCAGGACCAGACTTAAAAGGACCAGCAGAAGGTTTTTGCCGCTGTTACGCAGCCGGGTCTTGAACCGGCTCTGAGGCTGAACCTCTGCAGGCATGCTCGCTTCCTTATCGACCGCACTGGGCTGGGGGCTGGCTGAATGAGTCCCGAATAGTTACTTGATAACCCAAGCTGATCCTCTTTGTCAACGCGAGGGGATTCTTCTCTGGCCGGCAAAACGGGGCCATGCTCAACCCCGCAATTCCGAGCCATCAAAGATGGAAAAATCATCAGCCAGTGGTTGGCGGCGGGAACTGTCCCGGGCGGCAGACCGTGAAGTTTTAGGAAAGGAAACGGCAGTCTTAAGAGAGGGCGACGTCAGAGGCCCGATTTAACTTCTCTGTTATCTGGGCCACCAGATCTACGATCAACTGCCCAATAGTCTCTATCTGCCTGGGGTTGGCATGGCAGGCGGCGCCCATGGTGGACAGGGAAGAACCGAAGGCTTTAATGCTGTTCACTTCCTCCCGGATCAAGGCCCACGGTTTCCCCGTCTGGCTCTCCATCCCTCCCCAGGAGACAGCTTGCAGCATCTTTTCCTTCTGTTCCTGCAGATTATTATTAATAGTGACTGCGGAATTGATGATCATTTCACCCATGGACTTAACCTGAGAATGATCCAATACCGGCAACTGCCTGCCATCTTCTGCCAGGGCCATAATGGACTCACCCATAGTCTTGAGGAGTATCACCTCCCCGGCGATGGTTTGTAATTGGGACGGCAGTCCGGTTAAGAGTATGGTTTCTTGCTGATTGATCAGGTCTCTTTCAGGATCTTTGGTTTCTATTACTCTGGACTCCACATGGGCAGCCATACTCTCCAAATTACGCCAGGCATTGGAGGCCAGTTCATGGATCATTTTCAGACACTGATCGGTGGAGGAGAATCTTTCCCAGGGAGTGCCCTGGACATGGCTTCCCAGATCTTCACTCAAAAGTGGGGTGGATTCCGAAAAATGCATGCCGATGGCGGCGAAGAAACCGATGGCCTCAATTTTTTCCTGGGTCTCATGCAGCACTTGCTTCCATTCCCGATCCATGTCGTTCTCCCTAACCTGGGCGTCTTGGCCGGGCTTGGCCCCGGAGGCGCATGCTAGGCTTTATCGTTCTGGCCCAAAAGCCGCAGCAGCATTTTTGCCAACACGGCGCTGGGAAAAGGCTTCAGCAGATAACCGTCCCACTCGCTTTCCACGGCCAGAGCCATCATTGCTTCGGAGACCTCACCGGTAATCATCAAAAACGGCATTTCCGCGAAACGGGGGGTGGCCCGCAGGAGTCTCTTGAGTTCCAGACCATTCATCCGGGGCATGCGGATATCGCAGATAACTGCATCATACTTGCAGGTCTGCATCTTCTCCCAGGCTTCCAGACCGTCCCCAGCCGTATCAATCCGGCCTTCCACCCCCAGGTTGCGGAGAATCTGGGCCAGGATATTGCGCACGGCGGAAATGTCGTCCACCACCAGGATATCAAGTTTGCGCAGCACTTCCTTGTGGAAGTCATCAAGATTAAACATTTTAGGCTTTTCTCTTCCTTGATATCGTCACAATACCACAAGATGGTTAATTGAAATACTTTAAAAATATTATGTCAGGAAATTATTATTTGAGTCTATTAAAACTGCTTCCCGTCTCATTACTATTTTTCCAAACATTTGGCGGGAAGAGGAGATGGCCCTGTAGCCCCCACTCCCTTCTTTAGGCCTGCACCTTCAGGCCTTAATAGAGTTTCCAGCCATTACCAGATCGGCGGCAGAGGAGTTAACT
>JAKAGH010000202.1 GCA_021817645.1 Deltaproteobacteria bacterium | reverse complement strand
CCTGTCGAGACAGCCTGCCGCTGTTGTTTCGGCTGCGAGTTCCCGGTCTATCAACCCGCCCGCCCCCACGTCTCCGCACATCGTCAGCGGACGAGATTATCCTGGACAATACCCAGGAGCTTATCCAGATCTATGGGCTTGGGAATGAAATCATCCGCGGGCGTGGTTTTGCCGTCGTGATGGGTGTAACTGGTGCTTGGCACGTTGTCCACCACCGCGGTGAGCAGCACTACCATGATGTCCTGGAACTGGGGGTCTTTCTTGATCTCGGAGCATACCGTATACCCGTCTTTGTTGGGCATCATCACATCCAGCAGAACCAGGTCCGGCTTTTCCTGTTTGATCTTCTCCCAGGCCTGGAGGCCATCGTAAGCCTTCGAGGTCCTGTAATTGTTGGCTTCCAGCTTCAGCGCCACCGAATTCACCAGATCCGGGTCGTCATCCACCACCAAAATGAGTTGTTTGTTATTTTTCATGGTCAGTCTCCTCTAGAAATTGGCTATTCAGAGGGCCGGAAATTCCTCGCCCTTTGCCACTCACTCCGGCGCGCCATGTGCGGCCGCAAACCGGATGGTAGAACAGCTTGCTTAGGCGTTGCCCGTACCGACTTGCGGGTTCGCTTGCTCCACCGGCCGCGGCAGCAGGCCGGCCCGTTCCACAATTTCCGGGACCTTATGCTCCCACTCGATGGCCATGAGATGAAATCCCCGTACCCCCTCCACCCCTTTGAGACGCTCAATGGTCTCGAGGCAGATCTTGATTCCTTCTTCAGCCTGCTTTTCCTTGGGCACCCCGCCCATGCGCTTCACTAGCTCATCCGGCACATCCATGCCGGGCACCTTATTTTTCATGTAGCGCGCCATGCCCACCGATTTCATGGGAGTAATGCCAGCCAGGATGTAAACCTGCTCATGAAGTCCTCGGTCCCGCACCCCTTGCATCCACTTCTCGAATTTATCGACGTTGTAGATGCACTGGGTCTGGATGAAATCGACGCCCGCTTTAACCTTCTTGGCCAGACGGGCCACGCGCAGCTCGAAAGGATCGGCGAAGGGATTTGCCGCCGCGCCGATAAACATCTGCGGCGGGCCGTCGATCTTCTCCCCGCCCTGGAATCTTCCCTCTTGGCGCATGTTTTTCACCATTTCGACCATCTGCACGGAATCGATATCGTGCACGCCCGCGGCCATGGGATGGTCGCCGAATTTCGGATGGTCCCCGGAGAGGCAGAGCATGGTGTCGATCCCGTGGGAGTAGGCGCCGATGATATCGCTCTGCATGGCCAGGCGGTTGCGGTCCCTGGAGACCATCTGCAGAATGGGATTGAGACCCATCTGCCTGATGATGATGCAAGCTGCCAGGCTCGACATCCGGACCATGGCGGTCTGGTTGTCCGTGACGTTTACCCCGTCCACCACGCCCCGCAGCATTTCCGCTTTTTCCCGTACTTTTTGCGGTTGAGCGCCGCGCGGCGGCCCACACTCGGAGGTGACTGCCAAATGTCCGGATGCCAGTATTTTTTCCAGGGTGCTTTCTGTCTTCATGATGCCAAATCCTCTCTGAGAATCTTTCTAGGTCCTGCTCCCCGGCCCGGCCGCCAGTCTTTAGCAGGCAGATTCTCCTCATATAACTCTGTTTTCCCCAGCGCCTTCAGACGGTCCCAGATGAGCTGCCAGGCGCAATCGATGTCGGGATTCACTTCGCACTTGCCGAGGGTCGAACCGCCGCAAGGGCCGTTGAGCAATTGTTTCGAGCAGCGGCTGATGGGGCACACCCCGCCGGTCGAGCCCAAGACGCAGTCGCCGCACCCCTGGCAGCGTTCGGCCCACATGCCCGGCCGCTCGGAGGCCCCCATGAACTTGGTGTTCAGCGCGGGAAATACCGGGGTTTCTTTGAACCGCCTCGCCACTTCCTGCACGCCGCAGCCGCACGCCATGGAGAGCACCGCGTCCACCTGGTCCATCTGGGGCGCCAGTTGCTCTAGGTACTCGGGATCACATTGCCGCTCGAGGGTGATCTCCTTGATTTCGAGAGGTTTGCCTTCCTTCATGAAGTGCATATTCAGCGCAGAAGAGAGAATCCCCACCTCTTTGCGGCCTCCTGCGGCGCACACCGTGACGCACTCATTGCAGCCGGCCAGCAGAATGCGGCGATACGGCTTGAGGCATTCGATGAGTTCCTCCAGCGGTTTCCGTTCAGCAGTAATCATCTTCGTTAACTCTCCTTTTCCTCAGCGATCAGCCTACAGCCCGCTTAGCTTCACCCAGTGCGGCTTTCACCGGGTTGGGTCCGAGAGTCCTGATTTTTTCCGTAAAATCGGACGCGGTCTGGGCAAACCGCTCACCCATGCCCGCGGACATCAAGAACATCTCGACCCGCTCCCCGCCGATGCCGATATCATCCAAAAGTTTTTTCACATAGGCCAGACGCCGCGCCGCCCGGGTGTTGCCATTCTTGAAATGGCAATCCCCCTCGAGGCACCCGGCCACATAGACGCCGTCGGCTCCCTTTTCCAGGGCCTTCATGATATGAATCGCGTCCACTTTCCCCGTGCAGGGCACTCTGATAATTTTTACGTTGGCAGGATAGCGCAGCCTCATGCTGCCGGCCATGTCCGCAGCCGTATAGGCGCAATAATGGCAGCAGTAAGCTACGATCACCGGTTCGAAGTTTTCCATTACCCCATCCTTTCCAGAAGTCCGTCCAGTTTTGCCAATATCTGGTCATCCTCAAATTGCCGGAGTTGAATCGCCTTGGCGGGGCATTCCGCCGCACAGACACCGCAACCGTTGCACTTGGCGGGGTCGATCTCCGAGTGGCCCTCGTCGTTGATGAACGGCACCCCAAAGGAGCAGGCCCGCACGCAGATGAGGCAGGCCGCACAGAGGTCGCCGTCTACATGAGCCACCACCGCGCCCAGGTTAATGAGGTCCCTGGAGAGGAATGTCTGGGCCCGGCCCGCGGCGGCCTGCGCCTGAGCAATCGTCTCGCGCATGCCCTTGGGCGCGTGGGCCGTGCCGGCCACAAAAAACCCGGGGATCGGCAGATCAATCGGCCGCAGCTTGATATGATCCTCAAGGAAATAGCCGTCAGCAGTCCGGGGAAGGTGGAAGATCGTACCGAGATCTTCCGTGGATTCATCATCGGCTATTAACCCGGTGCTCAGGGCAAGGCAATCAGCGTTGACCTTCATTCTGAGCCCCAAAATCGGGTCGGTAAAACTCACGGTTACTGCCTGACCGTTGGCCTCCACTGCGGGCTTGTCCTCAGGTTCATAGGTGGCGAACATGATCCCTTGCTCACGCGCCTGCCGGTAGTAATCCTCCTGAAAGCCGGGAGTGCGCAGGTCGCGGTAGAGCACGATAATCTGGGCCTCGGGGTTCAGCTGGCGCAGTTTGAGAGCGTTTTTGATGGCCGATTGGCAGCAGATCCGCGAGCAGTTGGGGTTCTCGGGAGTACGAGAGCCGACGCACTGAATCATGACCACGTTCTGCCAGCTTTTGACGATTTCCGGCTGGTCTTCGAGGATCGCCTCGAGGTCCAGCTGGGTGGTCACCGCTTCGTGCCGGCCCAAGAGATACTCGTCAGGACGGTGGTGCAGCGCCCCGGTTGCCAGGATGGTAATGCCGTGCTGGAGCTCCCGGTAGAACATCCGGGGGCCCATTTGGATGCCGGTTTTGAACATCCCGGCTACGCCGCGGTGATCCACCACCATAGATTGTTTGAGAACTTGAATGCGGTCGTGCTGTTCCGTTCTCCGGATCAGATCAAAGATATAGGGCCGGACCTCCTCGCCCTCCAGGGTCCGGCGGATCTTGGCGGCCATGCCGCCGAGCTGTCCCGAGCGCTCCACCAGGTAGACCCTGAATCCCAGGTCCGCGAGGCTGAGGGCTGCGGTCATGCCGGCGATACCGCCGCCGACCACGAGAACGTCCTTGTTCATCGGCAAGGTATGCTCAATGAGCGGCTGCGCGAGACGGACGGCAGAGATTGCCATCCCCATCAGTTCTTTTGCCTTGGCCGCGGCGGCCTCCGGCCGGTCTAAATGAACCCAGGTGTCCTGATCCCGCAGGTTGGCGATCTCGACCAGGTACTTGTTGAGGCCGGCTTTGCGGACCGTGTCCTGAAAGAGGGTCTCGTGAGTTCTGGGGGAACAGCCCCCGATTACCACCCGGTTGAGGCCCTTTTCTTTAATCACATTCCGCATACGCTCCAGGGATTCCCGGCTGCAGCCGTGGCCGATGGCCTCGGAGACCACTACCTGCGGCTGCGCCGCGGCGCTCCTGGCAATCCCTTCCACGTCAATGACGCCACCGATGTTGATGCCGCAATCGCAGATAAAGACGCCGATGCGCGGGTCTTCACTCGCCACGTCGCGCTCCGGGGGAAGCTCTTCCTGCCATTCCGACACAATCCGCAGCGGGGTAAGGTCCTTGGAGGCGTTGAAGGCCGCGGCGCTGGCCTGCACCATGGTTTCCGGAATGTCCTTGGGGCTTTCATAAACCCCGCAGACGTAAATCCCGGGCCTGGAGGTGGCAACGGGATCCAAGCTTGCCGCCCTGGCGTAGCCATGCTCATTCAGATCGACGCCCAGCTTTAAGGCCAGTTCCTTGGTCTCCGGCGCCACCCGGAAGCCGGTGGACAGGACCACCAGGTCGAAAACTTCTGTCTCCACGCGGCTTTCGGTGTTGGGAACATACCGGATTATCAGGTCGCCCGTGAGGCCTTCCGGCTGCTTGACGGGCTCCACACTGTGTGGCCGGCTGCGCACGAGCCGCACGCCGTAGTCGTTCTTGGCCCTCTGGAGATAGCGTTCGTAACCCTTGCCGAACGTCCTCATATCCATATAAAAAATGGTCGTCTCGATATCTTCGTGGAAGCGCTCCCGGGTGACCATCGCCTCCTTCAGGGCAAACATGCAGCAGGCGCTGGAACAATAGGGAACCGAGCCTGCCTGGGTGCCCCGGGACCCGGCGCACTGGACCCAGGCGATCCTCTTCGGCCTCTTGCCGTCCGAAGGCCGCACGAGTTCACCTCTGGTGGGCCCGGAAGCAGATAGGATACGCTCGTATTCCAGGCTGGTGACCACATTCGGGGAGACACTGTAGCCGTAGTTGCCCAGAACCTGGGGATTAAACAGGTCCGCACCCGGCGCCAGGATGACCGATCCGACTTCGATCTCTTGCGCTTTCGGGGCATCATCGGGAAGAATCGCCCCCGCCGGGCAGATCCGGGCCACTTCCTCCATGTTGGCGCACCGGCCCTTATCAATGGAAAAGGCATAAGGCGTCGCCTGGGGGTAGCGCATACAAGTCGGCGCCCGATGGTCCAGACCCGGCGTAAAGCGCACCTCATCCGGGAATTTGCGGGCACACTCGCCGCAGGCCGTGCACTTCTCCAGGGCAATGTACCGGGGCTCTGTCGTCAGGCTAGCTTTAAAACGGCCTACCTCCCCATTGAGGTTGGTCAAGCGCGTTGCGGCCATAAGTTCAATATGCAGCTGGCGGCCGCTCTCCGACAGATGGGGAGACAGGGTGCAAAGATCGCAGTTGTTAGTGGGAAAGGTTCGGTCGAGTTGGGTCATGAGGCCGCCGATGGAGAAGGCCTTGTCGATCAGAACGACATCCCGGCCCGCTTCCGCCAGATCCAGAGCGGCCCTGATGCCGCCCATGCCTCCACCCACTACGAGCACCTTGTTGCTGGCTTGGAATCTTCTCTTTTCTGGCATTGGTACCCAATCTTCTTTCTGAGGTTAGAGCGATTAATCCGGATTATTAGTGATTATCCGGGGTTACAGGCCGGCGAAATCCAAAATGACGGGAAGGCGGTGCTCCCAGCCAAGCGTGATGATGCGCACCCCCTGGGTGAGTCCTTTCAGCGCGGCTGCGGTCTCTCCGGCCACCCGGAGGCACTCCACTTCCCGGTCCGAGGCTTTGCGAAGACGCCGGATCAATTCCTCCGAGATTCCGGCTTCGGGCTCGTTGGTGGCGATGTAGCGCGCCGACCCCACCAATTTCAGGATAAAG
>JAKAGH010000201.1 GCA_021817645.1 Deltaproteobacteria bacterium | reverse complement strand
TGGGGGAGGGGGCAGGGGTCTGTGACCCCTGGCCCCCTCCCCCAAATCTTTTCACTCCCGCTCATACCGGAACACCGCGGCGCAGGCGCCTTCGCTGGAGACCATGCAGGGCCCCAGGGGGTGCGAGGGGGAGCAGGCCTGGTCAAAGAGGGGGCATTCCTTGGGCCGCAGCACGCCCCGCAGCACTTCGCCGCAGCGGCAGGCCGAAGGCGGCGGCGGGGGCACCTGGGCCAGAACTGCGGCAAACCGGGTGCGGGCGTCATACTGCCGGTATTTTTTCCGGATGGTAAGGCCGCTCCCGGGGATAACCCCCAGTCCCCGCCACGGGGCGTCGGCCGGGGCAAAGACGTCCGCCAGGAGCGCCTGGGCCCGGGGATTGGGTTGGACCTGCACGGCCCGGGTATAAACGTTATCCACCCGGGCCTGTCCCTGGGCAATCTGGTGCAGAATGGAGTCGATGCCCAGAAGCAGGTCCAGGGGTTCGAAGCCCGTCACCGCACAGGGTATGCCGAACTCCCGGGGAATGAAATCATAGGCCGCCGCGCCGATGATGGTGGTCACATGGCCGGGACAGAGCAGGCCGGAAACCTTGATTTCTTCGGCGGCGAGCAAGGCCCGGAGAGCCGCGGGCATGGTCTTGTGCACACAGAATACGGAAAAATTGGGCAGGTTGTCCGCTGCCGCCACCTGGATGGCCACGGCCGTGGCGGGCATGGTGGTCTCAAAACCCACGCCGAAGAAGACCACCTGCTTGCCGGTCTCCTGCCAGGCCAGGTCCACGGCGTCCAGGGGGGAATAGACCACCCTGACGGCCGCGCCTGCAGCCCGCTCCTTCTCCAGGGAGGTGGCAGTGCCCGGCACCCGCAGCATATCGCCGAAAGAGGAGAGGATGATCCCGGGCTCCTGGCCCAGGGCCAGAAAGCCGTCCAGGTCCGCCTGGGCGGTGACGCACACGGGACAGCCGGGCCCGGAAACCAGGCTGACCCCGGGAGGCAGCAGCGTTTTCAACCCGAAGCGGGCCGCGGCCATGGTATGGGTGCCGCACACCTCCATAATGGTGGCCGGACCGGCCGCAAACTGCCCCAGCCGCCGGACGATGTCCCGGACCAGGTCCTTATCCCGGAATTCGTCAATAAACTTCATCGGCGATCTTCCTGAGCAGAGACAGGGTCTCTTCGGCTTCCCCGGCGTCCACCCGGGCGATGGCCAGGCCCGCGTGCACCAGCACATAATCGCCCAGATACACTTCGGGGAGCAGATCCAGGCGCACCTTCCGGGCGACGCCATCCACCTCGGCCACGCCGGTGAGCCCCTCAATCTCCACAATCTGCATGGGTATGGCAAGACACATGTAAAACCTCTGTTTTTAGTTTTAAGTTTTCGGTTTTTAGTAAAAAAGGCAAAATTTCAATGCCTTAGCAAAATCCATAAAAATTGTAAGGGGTTGGGGAGGGAGTTTGAGGGAGAGGGCAGGGGCCCTTGGCCCTCTCCCTCAATTTTTCTCCTCTTTTTGCAGCCGCGCCGCAGCCACGGCTACCTGGCCCAGGGAGATGCTCCCGTCGTTGGGTGGCGTTTGGGTATGGAACAGCACTTCGAAACCCAGTTCTTCCAGGCGGCGGCGCAACTTGGTAAACAGCAACGCGTTTTGAAAGACCCCGCCAGCCAGGGCCGCCAATTCCACGCCGTTCTGCTCCCGCACCCGCGCACACACGGCCGCGAGCAGCCGCACCAAGGAATTATGGAACCGGGCCGCAATTTTTTCAACCCCGGCGCCGGACCAGAAGTCCTCCATAACCGCCCGGAACAGGGCCGGGGTGTCCAGGATGAGGCTCTCATTTCCCTGGGGAGGCTCTAATTCGTAAAAACCTTCTTCCTCCGGGTCCGCGCTCATCTCCAGTTCCACGGCTGGCTGGCCTTCGTAGGTGCGGACGCGGCAGACTCCCAGGGCCGCGGCCACCGCATCGAAGAGCCGTCCGGCGCTGGAGGTCAGAGGGGAGTTCAGTCCGGTGTCCAACTGGCGCCGGAGGACTTGCCACTCAAAGGCAGTGAATTTCAGGTCCAGCCGGTCTGCGGCTGCCGCAAAACCCTCGCCGTAAGCAGCTTTAAGAAAGGCCGCAGCCATGCGCCGGGGGTCCCGGGCTGCGGCGTCACCCCCGGGCAGGCGCACCGGAGCCAGGTGACCGGCCCGGGAAAAGTCCGCCAGGTCCGCCACCAGGATTTCCCCGCCCCACACCGTGCCGTCCGGGCCATAGCCGGTGCCGTCCAGGGCGATGCCGAGGCACTTCTCCGTGCGCCCGTTCTCGGCGAGACACGCGGCGATATGAGCGTGGTGGTGCTGCACACCTATGAGTCTCACTCCCTCCTGCTCCCGGGCATAGCGGGTGCTGAGGTACTGGGGGTGCAGGTCATGGGCGATCACCCTTGGTTCCTGGCGGCAGAGGCCCGCAAAATGCCGGATGGCCTGGCGGTAATAATCAAAGGTCTCCGCGGTGTCCAGGTCGCCGATGTGCTGGCTTAACAGCGCGGTGCGCTCCCAGGCCAGGCAAAAGGTGTTCTTCTGCTCCGCGCCCACCCCCAGGACCGGGGGGGTCGGCAGAGGTAGCCGCACCGGCCGGGGCACCAACCCCCGGGCCCGGCGCACAGGCATCACCATGGCCGCGTCCACCGGGCGCACCACCGAATCGTCGCAGGGCACTTCAATGTCCCGGTTGTGCAGCAGCAGGGCGTCGGCCAGGGCCTCCAGACGGGTCCTGGCCCCCGCATTGGTGAATTCCAGGGGTTCCTCACTCAGGTTGCCGCTGGTCATCACCAGGGCCGGGGGCGCATGCTCAAAAAGCAGCAGATGCAGCGGCGTGTATGGCAACATCAATCCCAGGTAATTATTCCCCGGGGCCACCTGGGGGGAAACCGGGCTGTTCACCCGCGTTTTGGCCAGGACGATGGGCCGTTCCGGCGATTGAAGCAAGGACCGTTCCAGGTCCCCCAGTTTGCCCAAAAGCTCCGCTTCGGCCAGGTCCCGGACCATGACCGCAAAAGGTTTGGCCACCCGGCCCTTGCGGCTCCGGAGGGTCAGCAGGGCCTCTTCATTCCGGGCGTCCGCGGCCAGGTGGAAGCCGCCCAGGCCCTTGACCGCCACAATCTTCCCCTCTCGCAGCAGACGGCCCGCAGCTTTCAGGGGTTCTTCTTCGATCACGGCCCCATTTTCTTCCAGCCAGACCCAGGGGCCGCAGCGGGGGCAGGCCGTGGGCTCGGCATGAAAGCGCCGGTCCTCCGGATTTTCGTATTCTGCCCGGCACTCCGGGCACAGGGCGAACGCCGCCATGGTGGTCTGGGGCCGGTCGTAGGGCACCTGCCGGATGATGGTGAAACGGGGGCCGCAATTGGTGCAGTTGGTGAAAGGATACTGGTAGCGCCGGTCTCCCGGGTCCATAATTTCCCGGAAACAATCCGGGCAGGTGGACACGTCCGCGGGGATTAGGGCCTGTGTGGCCGCCAGGTTTTTGCTCACCAGAATGCGGAAACCTTCCCGGCTCCAGGGTTCGGCGTCCACCTGCAGGATGGCGTCGATCCGGGCTAGAGATGGCGCGTCCGTCGACAATTTCCGGACAAAGCTGTCCACGGCCGCAGTTGCGCCTGCCACCTGGATCTCCACGCCGCTCGACGTGTTGCAGACCCAGCCGGCCAGGTGGTGGTCCCGAGCCAGACGATAGACAAAAGGCCGGAAGCCCACGCCCTGAACGATGCCGGTTACTTTCAGCTTACGCTGGGAAATGGCGCCTGGGGTCGTAATCATAACCTCGGAGACGATTTTTGCCGGAGGACCCGGAATGGCTCAAAATCACACCGGTTACATTATAACAAATTGTCGCCCCGGCGCACAGTTCTAATAATTATATTGTATAGATAGCAATGGGTGTAAATAAAGGGAGCGCGGCCGCTAGAGACCTCTGGGGAAGTCCGTTTCCGGTCATTCCGAAGGGAGCGCAGCTTCGGGGCGAGCTCGCCTTATGGGCGGCTGCGAGATTCTCCGGCCGCACCGCACTGTCAGAATGACAAGTTAGAGGTCTTGTAGCAGCCTCAGATAGGATAGAGGGTTGACCTTTTGCCCTCCAGGAGTTATAAAAAATTGTTAAGCGAAGGCTGAGAAAACCTCAGCCGCTCTCCCAACCCACGCGCCCGTAGCTCAGTCTGGACAGAGCAATGGACTACGAATCCATGTGTCGGGGGTTCAAATCCCTCCGGGCGCGCCAGTATTATCAAGGATTTCCGGTTCAAGAAGTTGAACCTCCCGCTTCCTGGTGAGTAGGTGGTGAGTAGGTTTTTTCTTCGGCGAAAGGTTCGCTGAGGAGCTGCACCACATTTCCCTCCAACAAACGCATGGTCTCCCGGAACCTCGGGTCGATTGCCTGCAGGTAGAGTTCGGTAGTCCGCAGGCTTTTATGGCGCAGGAGTTTGGAGATTACCGGCAGGCTCACTTTCTTCTTGTCGAAAAGATAGCTGGCCACGAAGTGCCGGATGGTGTGGAACCCGTATTTAGGCACCCCTGCGGTTCTACAGATGGTCCCCATGAGTTTGGGCCGATAGAGATAACGGGTCCCCATCTTGTGGTTATAAAAGATCCATTCGTCCTGCTCGCGCTTCTGCCAGAGGTTCCACAGCACCTGCTCCAGGTCCTCGTTCATCGGCAGCCAGTCAAATTCCCAATTTCCGCCCCGACGCTTCCGGGTCCAGAGGCGCACGGCCTTCTCCTGGAAATTCACGTCCTCCCACTTGAGGCGCAGAACCTCGTCTATCCGGGCCATGGTGTGAAAGAGCACCAGAAGCAGAGGCCGGTCGGGACCGGCCGCTACGAGAATTTTTGCCATGGCCTGGGGGGAGGGGATCACCTTTTGATTCCGCTCCACCGATAGTTTTTCCACCAAGTAAACCGGGTTGTGGGACAGCAGGAACCGGCGATGTGCCCAAGAGAAAAGGCGCATTAACTCCGTTCTGTCTTTGTTGAAATTGTTGTTGGAGGGCCGCGTCAGCAGATAGCCTTCCACATGATCCGCGGTGATGTTGGCAGCCAGAATATTTCCGGCATGAGCGAGAAATCGCTTAAAGACGGTCTTCCGATAGGTGAGGGTATTTTCAGCCAGTCCTCTTTCGGCCAAGCGCAGGTGCTTGACCATCAAGGTTTCCAAATCAAGCGGTTCGGAGACCGAAACGGACGGCGTCGGCGGCGATGGAAGGGTCTGAGCTTCCTGCTCCAGTTCCGTTCTTTTGTTCACTTCCCACCTTTCGGCGGCCTTTTGGGTGTTGAATCCCGTCTTGCTGTACCTCTTCCCCTGATATTGGAATTGAATGCGGTACTTTCCGGTCTTGGGGTCCCTCCATAATGGCATAGATCGTCTCCCTTCTGAAACGCAGCGCCTTAATGCCAGCCGGGTAGAATCCCCCCAGGCTATGAGCCTTGGCATAGATGGTGGCTAATGACAGATGCAAGAGCTCTGCCACCTCATCGGGGGTTAAAAGAGGTAAAGGAGAACTTTGGATAGCCATAGTTTTAAAATTGTTCTGGCTAGTCGCAAGTCGGTGGTAGCACCCGTTTCAACATTTTCCCATCGTTATTGATATAGTCATAGGGCATAGCCGATGAACCAGTAAACTCCGCGGTCGCCACCGGTTGTCTGCCTAACACCCGGTCACCATGCATCAGCAGCACTATCGTCTTGCTCCCTTAATCGCCAACCCAGTACCCCATCGATTCAGGAACTCAGGGGTTTGGTCGATGGTTCCTGCAGGTGGTCCGATAAAAATTCAACCACTTCAGCCATGGTCACATCCTCGCAAACTTGAAAAAAGTGTGACTTGCCAAACAATTCTTTATGCCTACGATGAGTGTTTCCTTAGGTTTGAACAACCAAGGAGAAAACCCCTTAGCAGGTTGTTGAAAAACTCATTTGTTTATGACCCTTAAATAAGGCTGTCCATAATAGCGAAAAGGTGCTATAGTCAACGATAACAATATGTTATCCGGAGGCAGCC